>JBBSGN010000236.1:0-5376 GCA_038254085.1 Chloroflexia bacterium
CTGGCGGTTGTCCTGCTAATTGAAGGTGTTTCCTACGCACTTCTATGTAGCGCAAGAGTGCCAACCGCGTTCGGTTATCCAGCGGCACGCTTCTGCTCTTGCCGCCTTTCCCTTCCCTGATTCGCACCAGCCCCTTGCGCTCGGAGACCTCTACATCCTCCAGCTTGAGGCCGGCCAACTCCGAGATGCGAAGTCCTGTGCCAAGTAGGGTTTGGATGATGGCCACATCTCGTATGGAACTACCCTGGCTACCCTCACCACGCCGGCCGCTATTCTGCCCATCCCCGTCAACACCGTCCGTAGCGCCGGCACCGCTTCTGCCCATGCTACCCATGTTTATCTTCCCTGCTTGACCACCTTTTCGGACAGCACGTAGCAACGCAAGCTGCTCCATGCCGTCAAGCCATCGTGGGGCGATCTCCTGCTTGCTCTGCTCGCGGTGAGGAGTTCTCACCGCTCGATGTTTGGAACCAGGTAGCAAAAGCTTGGAGGTCTTGCAGATAGGCCCTTATAGTATGGCTACTCTTCCCTGAGGTTTGCAGGTACTCACGATACTCTCTGTATTCTCGGTATCCTTGGTTGAGCTGGTACATTCTTATCTCGATGTTGATAGGTATCGATTATCGGATGTATTTTAATGGGTTGGCACTAGTGCATTTAGCGGCACAGATTATTATCTACACAGTTTTCCGAGCTATAACGAACCTGCTGGCTGGCAACCCACACAGGGGATTGTACCACACTCACAAGGAACTGTGTAGATAACACATCTTATCTACAGACCTTATCTACGCAATATCGTAGATGGATCTGGACTACAAATCTGGCAAGACCACAGCGACACCTTGATATCCACAGATCTCAAATTCGTTTGTCGGCCCCGAACACCATCACATGGGCACAGCTTAATCTCCTCTTCATGCAGGCATGGTATAGTGTGAAATGACACATTATAGGATCCTACACATGCGCGTATTGGTCATTGAAGATGAACTAAAGATCGCTGCCTTCATCAGGAAAGGGTTGCAGGAAGAGTATTACGCAGTGGACATTGCACAGGACGGCGAAGCGGGCCTGGAATGCGCAGTGTCTGTGGAATATGATCTTCTCATCCTGGATATTTCACTGCCCGGGCTCGATGGGCTTAGCGTGTGCCGAGAGCTCAGGCGGGTTGGTATAGACACGCCTGTGCTGATGCTCACAGCCCGCGATACGGTTGACGACAGGGTGACAGGACTGGATAGTGGGGCTGACGATTACCTCGTGAAGCCTTTCTCGTTCAAGGAATTGCTTGCTCGCATGCGCGCCCTCTCTCGCCGCCCTCCGGCCGTTCAGGACAATGTGCTGCAACTGGCGGACTTGCAGGTAGATACGATGAGCCACACCGTGAAACGTGATAGTCGACCGATCGAGCTTAGTCCCAAGGAGTTCAGCTTACTGGAGTTCCTGTTGCGGCACGTAAACAGGGTAGTTACCAGGACAAGTATCGCCGAGCACGTCTGGGACGAAGAGTTCTACAGCGAATCGAATGTGGTGGACGTGTATATACGCAACCTGCGCCGTAAGATCGATGATGAATACCCCCTAAAACTTATACACACGGTGCGTGGCCTAGGGTACAAGATGGCCGAAGGAAGCCAAAATGACCAGAGCTAGCCCGGCGCCGCAGCGAATAGCCTCTGCTGTGGCCCGTATCAACCGCATTAGCACGATACGGGTCCGCCTTACCCTTTGGTACGTGCTTTTGCTCGCCATTATCCTGGTTGGATTCAGCGCCGTACTGTATATCCTGCTGGACAACGGCCTGGACAATCAGACCGACAAAGATCTCCAAACGGCAGCCGAGCAGGTAAAAGGGGGCGTAGCTCAACAGGGTGGGCAGCTGATTGTGCAACGCACAGAGGGCGAGAGCGAGCTAACCCCCCTGGGCGAGCGGGGAGTGCTTGCCCGGGTGATCAGCCTGGACGGTAAAATCATCGAAAGCGTGGGCCCTTTCAGCACTCTGCCTGTACCCCGAGGCTCCCTCGATGCCGCCAGTCATGGGCAAACCTCTTTCGACCAGGTGGATACATCGGACGGTACGCCCGTACGCCTCTACACTGTGCCATACCAGGAAAACGGCCAGGTCTACGGTTTCATTGAGGTTGGACAATCTCTAAAACCGTCCCAGGAAACCTTGCAGACTCTGCTGCTGGTTCTGGCCGTGGTCGTACCGGGCACACTGGTCCTTGCGAGTGCCGGGGGATGGTTCCTCGGCATGCGCGCGCTCTCTCCAATAGACAGGATCACGCAATCGGCCCGCCGGATCAGCGCGGAGGACCTGGCACAGAGGTTGAATCTGGATCTACCCAATGACGAGGTAGGCCGCCTGGCCGCCACGTTCGATGCTATGCTCGGCAGGCTGGAGGCGGCGTTCGAGCGGCAGCGGCGGTTTACGGCGGATGCCTCACACGAGCTGCGCACGCCGCTAACTATCATGAAAGGCGATATCGGCGTAGCTCTCAACAGGCCGCGCAGCTCTTCTGAGTATCAGGAGGTACTGGCCGGCTTGGACGAAGAGGTTGACCGGCTGACCAGGCTCGTGGAAGACCTGCTTCTGCTTGCCCGTGCCGATACTGCCCGGCCTTTGCTGTATACCCAACCGCTCGACTTGCGCGATCTGCTGGTGAAGGTCGTAGAACAGATAAGCCCTTTGAGCGGGGCCAGAGGGCAGATGATAGAGATGACGGTACCGGTGAGCATTCCTGTGCAGGGCGACCCCGACAAACTAGTCCGGCTATTCTTCAACCTTCTGGACAACGCGGTCAAATATACGCAGTGTGGGGGGCGAATCTCTGTACGAGTGGTCCACACGGAGCCTGCTTCGGTTCAGGTAGAGATCGCGGATAACGGGCCGGGCATGTCTGCAGACGAACTGGCTCATATATTCGACCGTTTCTACAGAGCTGACACTTCACGCGCTCTCTCAACTGGCGGCGCCGGGCTAGGCCTATCGATAGCACTATGGATAGCCGAGGCACACGGTGGACGGATCTCCGCACAAAGCGAACCCGGCCGCGGCAGTACCTTCAGCGTATGGCTGCCCGCTGCCCAAGCTTCATAGACCGAGATCGTACGGTAACCGCCCCCTGTCCTAGAGCGTGGGCGTGCTCGAGGGGTCACTGACTAGGCGGGAAGGCAAGACGCCGGCAAATAGACTACAAATCGGGAGCCTTGGCCTGTCTCACTAGAAACGTCAATGTGGCCCCCATGTGATTTTGCTACCCATTCACAAATGGCAAGGCCGAGGCCGATACCCGCTGTCCCGCTATCTCGGCTCCTCGATTTGTCAGCTCTGTAGAAACGGTCGAATATGTAAGGCAGTTGGTCCTTACTGATGCCAACACCGCTGTCCTCCACACTAATCTCAATCTGATTGGAGTTTCTGATCAACCCCAGTCTGACATATCCTCCCGCGCCCGTATATTTGACCGCATTGTCTACAAGATTGAGCAGCATTTGCTCTAACCATGTGTCATCACCCACGACACGAATCCCTTCCACAATATCAGCAGTAGGGGTCACACCTTTTTCCAGCGCGATCTCAGATAGTCGGTACGCCACCGCCCGGCAAAGGGACGAAAGGTCTACTTGTTCACGGGCGAGGAGGTGGTAGCCTTCGTCGGCGCGGGCCAGTATAAGCAGGTCTGCGACAAGCTTACCCATACGGGCAGTCTCGCTCTCTACCACAAAGAGCACTCGCTCATACTCAGCCGCTCGGCGGGGCCGGGAGAGAGCCAGGCTTGTCTCAGCCTGCACAACCGCCAGAGGCGTGCGCAACTCGTGAGCGGCGTCAGCGGTGAAGCGGCGCTCGCGCTTGAATGACCCTTCAAGATGGGCTAGCATGTCATCAAACGTTGAGGCTAGTTCTCCGAGTTCGTCCCGTCTCCCCTCCATGCCGATTCGGGCTGTGTGCCCGTTCCCCAGCCCTTCAGCCTGGATGCGTCGGGCTGTCCGAGTGATGGCAGACACAGGAGCAAGCGCCCTACCGGCCAAGAAATAACCGCCGATGCAAGCGAGGAGAATAACCAGCGGCCCTGCGAGGGCCAGGGAGTACAGTGTCTGGTTGAGCAAGTCGTACATTGGTTCAAGAGACCGCCCGACGATCATCCAGCCTGCACCCAATGATTGATCGCCTTCCGATAGTGACTGAGCATAAAGTAGCCACCGGCCATTCGCAAGTGTAATGGTGTTGAACATGCCTTGTGCATCGGTTGCGTAAGCCCACGATGGCAGGCTTGATGGGTTGAAGTTCCGGCCACCGTCAGAGACCCCGGCGCTTTCCAGCAGGGACCCTTTGTTGCTATAGATGAGCACGATCTCGCCCGGAGCCTGTATATCCTGGAAGTTCATCCCGCCTTGGTCAACATTCAGTGTTGATCCGATCAGGCCAGCTTTGCTCTTAAGTTGGCTGTCTGCATCGCGGCGCAGATTACTAGATAGCAACCAGTAGACGAACAGGCCAAGCACGACCAACAGCACGAGGAGTACGCCCCCATACCAGGCGGTCAGCTGAAGTCGCACGCCGTGCCGCGACCATATACGCGTCCACCATTCGGGCGCTCCATGTGTGTGGCGTTCAGTCACTGGCCGGTTGAGTGCCATCCGTAAATACTGACCTCCTGCCTTCCTTCGGCCTGTGGACTCGCTCGCAGCCGGTAGCCCATTCCGCGCAGCGTTTCAATTACTGACCCTTCCGGGTTGAGTTTCTGCCGCAAGCGCCGTACGTACACGTCCACGACGTTGGAGTTTATCTCGAACTCGTTGCTCCAGACCCGTTCCTCCAACTGGGTGCGAGTGAGCACTATTCCGGGGTGCAGGAGGAAGTATTCCAGGAGCCTGAATTCGGTGGCGGTCAACTCCACCGGATCGCCGGCTCGCCAGACCTGCCGTGTTTGCAGGTCGAGGCAGATTAGGCCCGCACAAAGGCGGCTGCCGCGGTTCTCGCTCTCTCTGCGCAATACCGCTCTTAGACGCGCCGTCAGTTCGCCGAAGGCGAACGGTTTGATGATGTAGTCATCGGCTCCAGCGTCCAGCCCTTCTATCTTCTCGTCAAGGGCCCCCAGGGCAGTAATTGCGATGATGGGCACACGCACCTTTTGATCTCGCAGGGCGCGGCATACCACCAGCCCGCCCTGGCCGGGCAGCATGATGTCGAGAAGCACCACGTCGTAGATGTTGAGCCGCGCTGCCTCCAGGCCCGCATCTCCATCGTATACTGCGTCCACCTTATAGCCTTCTTCCGCCAGCCCTCGCTGCAGAACATCGCTTAGACGCCGGTCGTCCTCTACCAGTAGCACGCGCATAACCATTCCCTTCTTACTTTGTCTCCACGTC
>JBBSGN010000237.1:0-5335 GCA_038254085.1 Chloroflexia bacterium
CCCTGTTGCTCCGTCCGCCGGCTACTCGTCCTGGTCGTTGCTTGTTGATCTTCTTTTGTTCCTTAATTATAACGTTGTCCAGGTAAAGCGTCAAGTGACTTGAGACGTAGAGAGTTATGAGACCTGCATACTATTATTTGCTGCTTCATAAGCAGTCCGAAATGGGCGCTTGCGTGGTATAATGAGTGTAAAGCGGCAAAATAGCACAATGAATCAAACATTCACAATATAGGAAACGTATCAATGAGCATACACACAAACGGCACATCGTCTCTTAACGGCATCCCTCAGCGCTCGGTCTACCTCGACCACGCAGCCACTACGGGCGTGCTGCCCGAAGTCTTAGATGCCATGCTGCCTTACTTCACCGAGAAGTACGGCAACCCATCCAGCGTACACGCATGGGGCAGGGCGGCCCACCAGGGGATGGAGAACGCGCGGCGGCAGGTGGCCTCGGTGCTTGGGTGCAGACCCCGCGAGGTGGTCTTCACGTCGGGCGGCACCGAGTCGGACAATTTCGCGCTAAAAGGCGTGGCCTGGGCTTACCGGCGCGGTCTGTTCGAGCAGAAGCAGCCCTCGCAGGGGCCGGGCCACATAATCATCTCGGCCATCGAGCATCACGCTATCCTCCACTCTGCCGAGGAGCTTGAGCGGCACGGTTTCGAGGTGACGACCCTGCCGGTGGACAGGTACGGCATAGTCAATCCCGATGACGTTGCCCGCAGTCTGCGGCCAGATACGGTACTGGTGAGCATCATGTACGCCAACAACGAGATCGGCACCATCGAGCCGATAGAGGAGATCGCCCGCATAGCCCACGAAGGCGGCGCGCTCTTCCACACGGACGCGGTGCAGGCGGGCGGCTCACTCGACCTGAACGTGCAGAGGATCGGGTGCGACCTACTCTCGTTGTCGGCGCACAAGTTCTACGGGCCGAAAGGCGTAGGAGTACTTTACATAAAGGCGAATACGCCTATTTTGCCTCAGCAGCACGGCGGCTCACAGGAGGCGCGGCGACGAGCCTCTACCGAGAACGTGCCGGGTATTGTGGGGCTGGGCGCGGCTCTCACCAGGGCGCACCAGAACCTCGCCTCCGATGGACACTATGTGAGAGGGTTGCGGGATCGGCTCATAACTGGGATAGAGAGCCGCATCGGCAATGTTCACCTTATGGGCCACTCCGATCTACGGTTGCCCAATAACGCCAACTTCTGCATAGAGGGCGTGGAGGGCGAGACGATGCTGCTCAAGCTCGATATGAGAGGTATCGGCGCGTCCAGCGGCGCGGCTTGCGCCTCCGGCTCCGCCGAGCCGAGCCACGTATTGCGTGCGTTGGGTGTGCCCCGCGAGTTAGCACAGGGGAGTTTGAGGCTCACAGTGGGCATAGACAATTCGCCCGAAGATATAGATTACGCGCTGGACGTGTTAGAGGGCTGCGTGGCCGAGTTACGCGGTGACAGTTCGTGGGCAGACAACGCGCTCGTTACCCAGGATATAAGCGCCATATAAGAGACGCCGAGTTCTAGTTCCGGCAACGACGCCGGGAAGGAGGTCCGACGATGAGCCAGATACTTGGGAACCAGTTACCTGAGCGCGCCATGCACTATTTACAGGTCGGGCGACTGGTGGTGCTGGCGACTGTAGACGAGCGCGGTTGGCCCGACACCTGCCCCATCTCCTGGATCGTGGCCCTCGACCCAGGCACACTGCGCCTGGCGATCTCCCGTGAGGTCAGCACCTACCACAACCTGCTGAACAACGAGAACGTAATGATCTCTTTGCTCGGTGGGGCGATGACGCTGGGCATAAGAGGTCGCGCCCGCATCCTCGCCGACGACATGCTGGAAGTGCCACTGCCTATGGCGATGGTCGAGGTGCAGGTGGACGAAGTGAAGGACGACTCGGTGATTGGGCGCGGCCTCGAAGGCGACTTGATCAAGTGGGAAGACCGCCGCCGCTCCGTCTCCGACATAAGAGTCGAAAACGCGCTTAAACAGTTGTGAGTTATTCCTCGCAACTCACAACTCCGCAAGGGGCGGCAGTTGTTGGGGGTTCTCCAGGCCGAAGTGCTGGAGGAAGGCCAGGGTGGTGCCGTACAGGATGGGGTGGCCCACCGTGTCGAGCCTGCCTACTTCGGCGACGAGGCCGCGCGCCATGAGGGTGCTTATTACGCCGCTGCAATCAACGCCGCGTATCGCTTCGACCTGCGGCCTTGTTATCGGCTGACGGTAGGCGAGCAGAGCCAGTGTTTCGAGGGCGGCGTCCGACAGGCGTTGGCTGGCCTGCTGGCCGCGCATCTTCTCTATGTAGAGGGCGGTTTCCGGCGCGGTCACGAGGCGCACAATGCCGTCTTGCCTCTGTAGCCTTAGTCCGCGCTTGCCTTCCGAAAGTGAGTGTCCTAGGTGGTTAAGCACCCGTTCAAGAGTGGGGGCACGTACCGTCAACACGCGCTTCAAATCGGTCAGGGTGAGAGGCTCGGCTGACGCGAACAGAAGCGCTTCGGCGGCTGAGGCCATCTCTTGTATGTCCTCGCGCTCTTCTTGTTGTTCGGTGCCAATCGGTGGTTCGTGTTGTGTTTCCGTGTCGGTCTGCATGAGGATATTATATGGTGTGATGCAGCGTTGTGCCAGCGTGAATGAGAGGTGACCGCGATCGCGTATCTGCTCAGTTTATACGGACTGATATGTCGTGGCTGTCTTTTGGGTCGCCAAACCGGAAGACGTTTGGACCTTGCGTGAAAAGGCGTTTGCCCTTATAATCCGGGTATGCGTACCGATATTGACACAAGCAAGGATGAAATCATCCGGCTGTTGGAATCGGGCGTACCTCGTAGTAGATTATGCGCTCAGTTTCGTTGCAAGCCAGAAACGCTGAACCGCCGCTTGAAAGAGTGGGGCTGTAACCTAAAGAATCAAGGAGGAAAGAGGTATCCGAGGTATGGCGCTCGCAAGTCGGTTGTTCCGTTGCTCACAGAAAACACGACTGTAACAAGTAGTCACTTGCGGCAACGGCTCTGGCGCGAGGGCCTGAAACCAATGCATTGCGAGGAGTGTGGATGGGCGCAAAAGGCAGACGATGGTCGTTTGCCACTTGAGTTGCATCACATCAATGGGGATAGGTTCGATAACAGAATCGAAAACTTGCTGATACTATGCCCCAATTGCCACGCGCTCAAGCCCAGTAATAGCGGTCGCAACGTTGGGAGATACCAGAACTGTTAATCCCGCGCAAGTGGCGTAACGGCAGCCGCGCCAGCCTTAGGAGTTGGTGCCCGAAAGGGCGTGGGGGTTCGAATCCCCCCTTGCGCACTATCATCTGGGAGCTTCATAAGCTCCCATTTGGTTTTAAGTACATGGCTATCTGCTGCCCTACTGCAAATACCCATATGCCGGAAGCGTCAAGAACTCCGTAAACTGCCCGCCGAGGACCAGCCCATCCAGGATGTCGGCGGCATCAGCGTAGCGGCCTGTTTGCGGCCCGCCAAGCCTAGCAAGCTCCTCGGTTCGTATCTGCTCATACAGTTGGGGTGACGCGGGCTGCCCATCGTCTAGCGGCGCGTGGTTGTGTATCCACTGCCAAAGCTGGGCGCGGGAAATCTCGGCGGTGGCCGCGTCTTCCATCAGGTTGTTGATGGCAGCCGCCCCGTTGCCCTGTAACCAGGAGTTGAGATATTGTAGGGCCACGCTCACATTCAGGCGTATGCCCCCCTCGGTGATCTTGCCGCCGGGCACACGGGTGTCTAATAGCTGCTGGGCCGTCACCTGTACCTCTTCGCGCTTGCGGTCCTTCTGGTGTGGCTTGTCGCCCATCACGCGGTCGAACACCTCCATAGCCACCGGCACCAGGTCGGGGTGGGCCACCCAGGTGCCGTCGAAACCGTCAGCCGCCTCGCGCTCCTTGTCTTCGCGGACCTTAGCAAGCGCCACCTCCGTAATCTGTGGGTCTTTGCGGTTCGGGATGAAAGCCGCCATGCCTCCGATTGCGTGCGCCCCGCGCGTGTGGCAGGTCTTGACCAATAGCTCCGTATAGGCCCGCATGAAGGGCACCGTCATGCTGATCTGTACGCGGTCCGGCAGCACAAAATCCGAGCGGTTGCGGAACTTCTTGATCATGCTGAAGATGTAGTCCCAGCGACCGGCATTCAGCCCGGCTGAATGCTCCCGCAGCTCATACAGTATCTTCTCCATCTCGAATGCCGCCAGGATAGTCTCGACCAGTACCGTAGCCCGGATAGTGCCTCGCGGTATGCCGAGCTGGTCCTGGGCAAAGTTGAACACGTCGTTCCAGAGGCGGGCTTCAACGTGGCTTTCAAGCTTGGGCAGATAGAAGTAAGGGCTTGTGCCTCTCGACATAAGCTCGCGGGCGTTGTGAAAGAAATACAGCCCGAAGTCGAACAGGCTGGCCGACACCGGCTCTCCGTCCACCAGCAGATGCTTTTCGGTCAGATGCCAACCTCGGGGGCGCACCATCAGCGTAGCCGTCTCGCGGTTCAGGCGGTACACCTTGCCATCTGGGTTTACAAGCTCTATGCTTCGGCGAACAGCGTCGCGCAGATTCGCCTGGCCCTCCACGACGTTGTCCCAGGTGGGCGACAGCGCGTCCTCGAAATCGGCCATAAAGACGCTCGCGCCTGAGTTGAGAGCGTTGATCATCATCTTGCGGTCCACCGGGCCGGTGATCTCCACCCTCCGCTTCTGCAAGTCATCAGGTGTAGGGGCCACCCGCCATTCGCTTTGTCGCACTTGTTCGGTCCCAGGCAGGAAGTCGGGGAGCTCGCCTGCGTCCAGCCTTGCCTGGCGTTCGGCTCGCCTCTGGAACAACTCCTGACGGGTTGGATTGCACCGACGGTGCAATCTCGCCACGAAGTCCAACGCTTCAGGAGTTAGGATTTCTTGGGACACGCCCGACATTGGACGTACTACTTCTACCCCTGGAATCATTTGTCGCCTCCTGGACGCTGTGGTTGTGGCTCGTTTCGTGCATTCTTATTTATATCCGTATCGAGGCACGCAAAGTGAATATACGCTTGGGTAGAGGGTCTGTCAAGCGAACCGCTTGATATTGCAGGGTGGATGCAAAGTCGAAGCTGTTGATGAAACGGCGACCCACTCTCCTTTGTCATTCTGAGTACCTTACTAACTAGTACCTTTCCAACAAAACATCAAGAGTTTTAGACTGAACAGGATATAGCCGTCGGAGCTTGATGCGAGCATCGGCAGTGGTGAAATGCCACCTGACAGTGGTGTGGGCCTCATTGCGCGAGCGCTCCCATGGACCGCTCCCATGCTCCGGTTTCGGTTGCGAGCGTCTGCTGGTCGGGTATGCGCCGGTTCAG
>JBBSGN010000238.1:0-5299 GCA_038254085.1 Chloroflexia bacterium
CCCACCCCAGCAAGCACACTCAGCACCCAGCACCCAGCACCCGACACCCAGCAATTGCACGACCTCGGCCAGCAACTGCGTATTGACAGCATTCGCTCGTCTACCGCCGCTGGCTCCGGCCACCCTACGTCGTCCATGTCAGCCGCCGACCTCATGGCCGTTCTAATGTCGAAGTATCTGCGCTACGACTTCGACAACCCGCAGAACCCGATGAACGACCACCTTATTTTCTCGAAGGGGCACGCCTCGCCGCTCCTCTACTCGATGTACAAGGCGGTGGGGGCCATCAGCGACGACGAGATGCTGACCTTCCGCAAGTTCGGCGGCCGCTTGCAGGGCCACCCCACACCCGTCATACCCTGGGTGGACGTAGCCACCGGCTCCCTGGGACAGGGTTTGCCTATCGGCGTCGGCGTGGCGCTGGCGGGCAAGTACCTCGACAAGCTGCCCTATCGCGTGTGGGTGCTGCTCGGCGACAGCGAGATGGCCGAAGGCTCGATCTGGGAGGCGTTTGACCACGCCGGGCATTACGGACTCGGCAACCTGATCGGCATCCTCGACATGAACCGCCTGGGCCAGCGCGGTGAGACCGACCTCGGCTGGAACCGCCAGGCGTATGCCGACCGCGCCCACGCCTTCGGCTGGCACACTATCGAGATTGACGGCCACGACATCGCCGCTATTGACCAAGCGTTCATGGAGGCCACCAAAGAGACCGCGCAAGGCGGCACCCCCATCTTGATTGTAGCCAAGACCGTCAAAGGCCAGGGCGTGTCATTCCTCGCCAACAAAGAGGGCTGGCACGGCAAAGCCCTCAATGACGAGCAAGCCAAACAGGCCATCCAGGAGCTTGGCGGCGAGCATAACATCACCGTCCAGGTGCAAAAGCCGGAGCCTGCACCCAAGGGTTGGTCCCAGTCGCACGAGCATCCCAGGTTGGAACTGCCTACGTACAAAGAGGGCGACACGGTAGCCACCCGCAAAGCCTACGGAGATGCGCTGGCCGCCCTGAGCGCCTGGCCCGATGTGGTCGCCCTGGACGGCGAAGTGAGCAACTCGACCTACTCGGATGAGTTCCAGAAAGTGTGCCCGGAGCGCTTCTTCGAGATGTTTATCGCCGAGCAGCAGATGGTCGCAGCGGCGGTCGGCTTCAGCGTGCGGCACTACATCCCATTCGCTTCGACCTTCGCGGCCTTCCTGTCTCGCGCTTACGATTTTATACGCATGGGCGCTATCTCGCAGGCTAACATACGGCTGTGCGGCTCGCACGCGGGCGTCTCGATTGGCGAGGACGGCCCTTCGCAGATGGCGCTCGAAGACATAGCCATGATGCGAGCCGTACACGGCAGCACTGTCCTGTACCCCAGCGACCCGAACCAGACCGCTCAACTGGTACAGGCCATGGCCGAGCAAAAGGGCATCAGCTTCCTGCGCACCACCCGCGAAAAGACCCCCGTCCTCTATCCGCCCGAAGAAAAGTTCAGCATCGGTGGGAGCCGGATAGTGCGCCAGTCCGACAAAGACCAGGTAACGGTGATCGGCGCGGGCATCACGTTGCACGAAGCGATCAAAGCCTGCGACACGTTGCAGGGCGAGGGCATAGCAGTCCGCCTGATTGACCTCTATTCGGTCAAGCCGATTGACAGCCGCACGTTGCACGAGGCCACCCAGGCCACAGGTGGCCGCTTCGTGGTGGTCGAGGACCACTGGCCCCAGGGCGGCATCGGCGAGGCGGTGCTGGAGGCGTTCGTGAACGCGCCCAAAGATGCAGGCAACAGCGATGCGGGCGGCGGCCCGATGAACCTCCGCATGACCCACCTGGCCGTGCAGGGAATGCCCACCTCCGGCAAACCCGAAGAGCTATTAGATGCAGCAGGTATCAGCGCGAGCCATATAGCGGATGCGGTACGAGCGTTGGCCGCTGACGACGGACGACGGACGACCGACGACCGCTAATGGACGACGAACGATAGATGACGAGCCTTCGGTCGTCCGTCGTCCGTCGTCATTCAAGGAGCAACCAAATGGACAAAAACCCGTTACAACAACTCGCGGACTACGGCCAGAGCGTGTGGCTCGATAATATCCGCAGGGGGTTGATTACCTCCGGTGAGCTAAAGCGCATGATTGACGAGGACGCGGTGGTGGGCGTGACCGCCAACCCAACCATCTTCGAGAAAGCGATCTCAGGCTCGACCGATTACGACACGGCCATAGACGCACTTGTGAAGCAAGGCAAGGAGCCTGCCGACATATATAAGATACTGGTGGTCGAGGACATCTCTAGCGCCGCCGACATACTAAAGCCGGTGTATGACAAAACCAACGGGCTTGACGGCTATATCTCCATCGAGGTAGCTCCCGGCCTGGCCCATGACACGCAGGGCACCATCAAAGAGGCGTTAGAGTTTCAGCGTCTTATAAACCGCCCCAACATATTCGTCAAAGTGCCCGCCACCGCCGAGGGCGTCCCGGCCATCGAGGAACTGCTATATCAGGGCCTCAACATCAACATCACGCTCATCTTCTCCGTGGACGTGTATAAGCAGGTCATGGAGGCGTACCTGCACGCCCTGGAACGCCGCATCCAGGAGGGCAAGCCGGTGGACAAGACCGCCTCTGTAGCCTCCTTCTTCGTGAGCCGCGTGGACGGCAAAGCCGACAAGATGCTGGATGACAAGTTGAAGGGCGAGCAGGACCCCGCCAGGCGCAAGATGATAGAGAGCCTGTTCGGCACCGCCGCCATCAACAACAGCAAGATGGCCTATCAAGAGTTCCTGAAAGTGTTCGAGACCGACCGCTTCAACAAGCTGAAGGACAAGGGTGCGCGTGCGCAGCGTCCCCTCTGGGCGTCCACCTCCACCAAGAACCCCAACTACAGCGACGTGATGTATGTAGAAGAGCTGATCGGCCCGCACACCGTCAACACCATGCCCGAACAGACCATCCGCGCCTTCAAGGACCACGGCAAGGTGGCCCGCACCATTGACAATGACCTCGGCCTGGCAAAGCAGCAACTGGCCGACCTGGAAACCCTGGGCATCTCCCTCAAACAGATCACCGATGAACTGACGATAGAGGGTGTGCAGTCGTTCACCAAGAGCTTCGACAGCCTCGAAGAGTGCATCAGGGCCAAGCAGGAAACGCTTCTTTCGGGCCTGTCCGAAAGATACACGGCCAGCCTGGGGGAACTCGGGCCGCAGGTTGACAACAGCCTGCGGCAAATGGACAAGAACAGTGTGGCCTCCAAAATCTGGGAGAAAGACGCTTCCCTCTGGAAGAAAGACCCGGAGGCCCAAAAGGTCATAAAGAACCGCCTGGGATGGCTAGGCGTGATGTCCATTATGCAGGATCGCGCCGACGACCTCAAGGCCTTCGCCGACGAGGTACGCCAGGCGGGCTACACCAGCGTGGTGCTGCTCGGCATGGGCGGCTCATCCCTCGCCCCCGAAGTGATCAACAGGGTGTTTGGAGAGGCGCAAGGCTACCCGCGCTTTTTCATGCTAGACTCCACAGCGCCTGGCACGATCCTGGCTGTCGAGCGGCGTATTGACCCGGTCAAGACGCTGTTCATCGTCGCCACCAAGTCGGGCGGCACCACCGAAACCATCTCCTTCTACCGCTACTTCCGCGAGAAAGTGAACGCCGCGAAAGGCGACAAAGGCGGAGAGAACTTCGTAGCCATCACCGACCCTGGCACATCGCTCGAAACGCTGGCCCAGAAAGAGGGCTTCCGGCGCACCTTCCTCAATATGCCCGATATAGGCGGACGCTACTCAGCGCTCTCCTACTTCGGCATCGTGCCTGCTGCCCTCATGGGCGTAGACATTGACGCGCTGCTCGACAACAGTGAGACGATGGCTGAGGCGTGCGCGCCCTGCGTGAGCGCCCAGGACAACCCCGGCGTGTGGCTCGGCACTATCATGGGCGAGTTATACAAGGCGGGCCACGACAAAGTGACCATCACCACCTCGCCCGACCTGGACAGCTTCGGGCTGTGGGCCGAGCAACTGCTGGCCGAAAGCACAGGCAAAGAGGGCAAGGGTCTTATACCGATCACAGGCGAGCCGCTTGGCCGCCCGTCCGCTTATGGCCGCGACCGCCTCTTCGTCTACTTGCGCCTGGACGGCTCGACCGACGAGCAGCAGGAGCACGACCTGCAAAAGCTAGAGAACGCCGGCCAGCCGGTGGTGCGCCTCCGCATGAAAAGCAAGGCCGACCTGGGCGCCGAGTTCTTCCGGTGGGAGCTGGCGACCGCCGTCGCGGGCTACCTGCTCGGCATAGACCCCTTCGACGAGCCGAACGTGCAAGAAAGCAAGGACAACACCAAGCGCCTCTTGGACGTTTACGAAAAGCAGGGCAGGCTGCCCCAGGAAAGCCCAGTCCTTGAAGATGGCGACCTTACCCTCTATGGCGATGGCGAGGCGCTGGCCCGCGCAGGCTCAGAGGGCACACTGGAGACCGCCCTTAACGCCTTCTTCAGAATGGTAAAACCGGGCGATTATGTAGCTTTTATGGCTTACATCCCCAGCACGGGCGAGCATGAGGAACTATTGCAGGACGCACGTATTTCAGTGCGTAACGTCCTCAAAGTCGCCACCACCTTCGGCTACGGCCCGCGCTTCCTCCACTCGACCGGCCAGCTACACAAGGGCGGCCCCAACAAGGGCGTGTACGTGCAGATCACCGCCGAATCACCGAAAGACCTGCCGATACCGGGCCAGCCCTTCACTTTTGGCACACTCATCAAGGCGCAGGCGATGGGCGACCTGCAATCGCTTCAGAAGCATGGCCGCCGCGCCATCAGCCTGCGCATCAGCGGCGACCACGCGGCGGGCATAGAGCGGATCAGGGAGGCGATCAAGGAAGCGGTAGCAGGGTTAGGGACGTAGGTTAGGACCGACTATGAGTGCCACAGCGCAACGTTTGCTTACCGCCCAGGAGTTCTGGCTACTGCCCACAAAGAGCAAGTGGCAAGAGCTTGTGCGCGGGGAGGTGATTGAGACTATGCCGCCAGGCGGGAGACACGGCGAGAGTGCGGGCGCGTTAGTGGCGCTTCTGCGTCTCTGGGCAAAGCAAGGCATGGGTGGCTATGTTGGGGTCGAGTCTGGATACGTCTTGAGCCATGACCCCGACACAGTGCGCGGGCCGGACGTTTCCTATGTGCGCGTTGACCGTATCCTGCCCGGCGGCGTGCCTGATGCTTTTTGGCCTATCCCGCCGGATTTAGCGGTAGAGATAGTTTCGCCAAGCGAGACGGCGAACGAAGTTCGAGAGAAAGTGCGGGATTTCCTTGCAG
>JBBSGN010000239.1:0-5284 GCA_038254085.1 Chloroflexia bacterium
GCCGCCGAGCCCCGGCCCTCTACCGAGACACCGGCCAGCGACACGGAGCAACCTCGTGCCCGGTGGTGGCGGCGCTGGTTCGGCTAGGGTAGGTACGCCGCTAGTATCACCATGAGAAGGGACAGGGAATAACCAGCAACCATCCACCAGCCGTAACCCCGAGCAGCCTTGTGATCTAACCGCTCCAACGCGGTCATCCAAAGCGCGCCGCTAATGGTGCCAAAAAGCCAATCGAGAACGATCGCGGCATCTGACATCGTATGACCCACATCCTTTGTTCTTGTCTCAGGAAAACAACGCCGTAGGCTCTGATAAGGAGTATGCCGTCGGATTCTAAGAGACAGCTAAGGAAGGGTGAGAGCAGTTTTTTGAGCTGAGGGACCACGAGGGCGCGCGGCTGGGCGGCTCATCCCTTATTCACCGAGTTGCCGAGAAGCGACTTTCTCGGAAACTGGGCTTCCGGTGTACGGGGTTCTCGGAAAATCCACATAGCCTCGGTCCTATAGGGATAACTCCGTACGCAGCGGACCGGGGCTATAGCCCAATTGCCGCTTATATCGATTCTCGGAAGGTGAGTGAATGCGTGATGCGGTGAGCTTCGTCCTGTGCCATCATTCCTTCGCAGACATAGAGACCGCCGCCCTATTCATCGAGCGTTGTCATTGACTCTTCAGCATGGTGCTACGAATCGAAGTTCGGAGCATGCTGGATCCTTAGAACTTGTGGAAATAGGAGGTGGCTTGCGAAGAGAAAGTTTCACATAGCCCACATGGAGGATGCACTGCCCTCTTTTGAGGAGTAGACTGGCTGGCGGTGGAAAGGGTTATGTCCCGCCAAGGACTAGGCGGGAGAAAGGAGGAAGCTCAACATGCCTCTCTACATGTCACAGTTTTCCCTCACTCCAGAAGCCTGGGCGGCTCTAGCCCAGAATCCGGAGGACCGGAGTGCCGTCGTTGGCGAGCTTATGGAGAGCATGGGAGGCCGGTTGCTCTCCTTCTACTACACCTTCGGCGAGTACGATGGGGTCGTTCTTTATGAAGCCCCCGACGAATCCAGCGCTGCAGCTTTTGTAATGGCATCTATCTCGCCCGGTCATCTCAAGGCGATCAAGACCACCACGGCGTTGCCCGTGGAGGACGCCATGGAAGCGATGCGCAAGGCGGGTGCGGCAACCTTCCGGGGCCCTGGAGGGTAGGACCTCACATAGCGTGCGCGCTTTGGAGGGTTAGGGGTCACGAAGCGCGACCCTTAACCCTTTCTCTTGCCTCTATTCACGAGCTGCCTAGAAGGGTGGTCTTCTCGGAAACTAGCCTTACCTACACACCTTCTCTGCGCCCTGATGAGGCAACGAATACCGTCCTCCTCTACAGGGACTTATGATGCCGACCGCTTCAAAAGCGCTGCTCCCACCAACAGCCCAAAAAGCAAGAGCAGTACCGCGTACACGGTCTCTCCCGCAAGGAACGTAACTAACGCTGCCACTAAAGAAACCATCAAACCGAAGAAGAGCACGGCCCACTCGGCTCCCCTGGCCGACACATACATGAACTCCTTCAGCTTCTCTTGGTTCTCTTGTCGATTTTTCGCCTGAGCCCTGTCTCTCCTAGACAGTCTCCTAGAGCGTCCGCTCCTCACACTCATGCTGTCTACCTTTCACTAGCTGTCACTCTACCGCTAAGAGAGGTCTTCTAGGGAAGCTGTCGTAAACCGGCAGGTACACCCTTAGCTCTGGTTCAGCAGCATTGTTACTTTACTCTACGGATATCGCGCCGCCCGTCTTCGTCGAGCTCTTTGAGGTATTGATCCATCCGCTCACGCAGCTGCAGAGTAGCTTCCCTCGTAGCTTCCTGTTTGGCCTGCTCGGCTTGTCGCTGCGCCTCTAGGCGTTGTTGGTGTTCTTGTTCCTGGGTTTCCTGTGCTTTCAAGCGTTCCTGGCGTTCCCGTTCTAGCTCTCCTTCCAAACTCTTGTGCTTTTCGTGGTAGAAGAACTGTAAACGTTCCTGCTCTTCGCGCAGCTCCGTTATACGCTCCTCGGTTAGCGACGCGATCTTTCGCACGTGCCGGAGGGCAAGCCCTGCAACCACGAGGGTGACAACGAGAAAAAAGTACAAAATAAAGAAAAGCACACCGACCTTGATAGGATCCATCGTTTGCCGTACCCCCCAATCAGAACAGCAGAGTTTAACCAGGAGCGTATCTCCTCATTTTCTGCCCTCGTTGTCAACCACAAAGTGAGCAGAAGAGACGCCGATCTTCGGATTTTCTTCGTATGCTCTGCACAGGCCCCATAGCTTGCACCTAGAGCAGCGCTATGGGGAGCGGAATGCCTTTATTCATAGAGTTGCCTAGAAGGGTGATCTTCTCGGAAACCCAAGGAAGAAGCGGTGCACCCTCGTGCTCGGCATGCTTACACTTCCTTTGTCGCTACAGAGATGAAGGGAGCGCACACAATGGGCGAATGGCACGACTTCTTTTTGGCCACGGCAGGAGCTGCCGCAGTTCTCGCTGGGTTGGTATTCGTCGGCATTTCCATCAACTTGGATATGATCATGTCCAACCCAACTTATGGCTTGCCAGGCCGCGCCTTGGAAGCTTTGGTCTTGTTGATGGCCGTGCTCATAGTAACCTGCCTGCTGTTGGTGCCAGCGCAGGGGATGGTGCTGTCCGGGGTAGAGGTGCTGACAGTAGGAGTGGTCGACTGGGCGGCTATCGTGACCATCCAGCTGCTTCATCTGAGGAACTGGCAGTCGATGGAGACTACCCTCCGTAGGAACTTCGGGGGGCGCGTGGTGCTGGGGCAGGCAGCCACTTTGCCGTTCATGGCCGCAGGGGGTGCCGTGCTGAGCTGGGGAGTCGGTGGCCTGTATTGGCTGGTGGTCGGAGTGGTTCTCTCGTTCCTGGCTGCGGTGGCCGAGGCGTGGGTCCTACTCGTCGAGATCCACCGGTAAGATGATGTACTGACCGTGTACGCTTATTCATCCTATTGCCGAGAAGGGGTCAGGCTGTTGAAAAACCCCTTCATGCCCCTTTCTGCCCCCCGTTCGGGTGCCGAGAGCCCTGTTTTTTGAGGTTTTCGAGCTTGTTTTGGTGTTGTTTTGGACCACCAACCGGCCGGATAACGACTTTTTCAACAGCCTGGGGTGTTCTCGGAATCTCCGTAGCCGCTTCCAAGAGTGAGAGGCACCACTCCTAGTATCGGCTCTAGGCGCAAGCCGTTCTTCTGAGCAAGCACCTAGCCTGGCCAGGTGCGATTATTCACCAGCCAGCGAGATTTACGCGCTGACAAGGAGGAGGCTTTATGATGGCCCGAGAAGGCTGTGCGCTTGGCGAGGGAACTAAACGCAGCGCACTCTAAGGGGTTCTTTAGGAGGCTATTCAGTGGATAATGAGACCTACATCCAAAGAGTAGAAGCTGCTCTCCATGGCCGCGTACCACGCTGGCCCGCAGTCGTGGCGCTGCTGGTGATCGCCAGCGCCTACTTGGAGCTTTCAGACTCCCTTGCACTCGTCTCGCAAGTGCTAATAGGCGGAGTCGTGGTAGCGGGTATAGTGCTGATATTCCTAGCACGCTTGCTGAGGCTACATAGGCTCGTGAGACCGTTGGCGTTCGCGCTGATCTCAGTCGTAACTCTAGCGGAAGCCGGTAGTGCACTTCTGCTCGTCGCTCTGCTGCCACGCGATTTCATACCTGCGTCCCACCTGCTGCGGGACGGGACGATTATCTGGGGGATAAACATAGTGACGTTCGCCTTATGGTATTGGGAGATAGACGATGGAGGACCGATAGCCAGACGGCTAAAGCCCTACGAAAGTAAGGATTTTCTATTCCCTCAGCAAGCACTCGGCGAAATAAAGGAAGGTGGCACCTCGAATTGGTGCCCAGGCTTTATCGACTACCTTTTTCTAGCCTTCAATCATTCTACGGCCTTCTCCCCAACGGATACTGGGGTCTTAAGCAGGCAGGCTAAGGTCTTGGTAATAATCCAAGCAACCATCTCGCTGATGGCGGTAGTGGTCATTATCTCCAGGGCCATAAACGCACTGTGAGATCTAATCTTTGGAACGTGCATCTTAGGGTCAGTCGCCTCTTTTTACCGAGCTGCCTAGAAGGATGATATTCTCGAAAACCGGTTTCCGGCATTATGCTGAAGCGACCGCTGTCTACGAAGCTGCCTTCTCTCTGCAACCCGACATACAAATTACACATGGGGAATAGCTCTACAAAGAGTTGGCCATCTATCAGCTGATGGGAGCCACCAGCGTATACCCTTGGATAAGCAGCAGAAGCCCCGCAATTCCCAGCCCAGCTCCACCCCACACCAGCGCGACGGCTCTAGCAACGATCGCTACGGATGTTAATACGATGCCCAGCTGAAAGGCGGCTTCTGCCAACTGCAGCCAGCGATGGTGCTGTTCCTCCTGGTCCCGCTGCTCCTCAAAGCCCTTGGCCTTCTCCAACCACGACTCTTCATTGACCGAGTACTTGTTGTCCACACCTGCCTGGAGATCTTGTGCCTGCTGTGTAGCCGCAGCGTTGGAAGGCGCGAGGCTCTGAAGCATTGCCGCAACATCCCCGTCGACGTGTTTTTTGACAGAGTTCGCTTCAAGCTCATTGTAGGCGTCAGTGGACTGTGCTTGAGCGAGAAGAATTTGTTCGGAGGTCTTCTGCGCAGCCAGAGCCGCAACGGCAAGCAACGCTGCAAGGATAGCGACGAGGATGGCAGCGTGGCGTCCAAAGCGCTCACGGGCTTCCGATGCCTCTTCAGCCCGCTCGAACCTTTCTATTGCCTCTTGGGACTCCACAAAGAAAGTATACGGGAAGGCTTTATCGCACGAATGTAGACGGTGACCGCCCATATCTCCCAGCCCTTTATTCACCGAGCTGCCGAGAAGGGTGGTCTTCTCGGAAACTCATATCCAACATCGTGCATCGCCCCACCCCTATAGCACCAGAATCGCTCAGCCACACCCCTATACCGCATACAAGTCAAGGGTAGATGTTGTGGTGTTGGATGAATATCCGAGATCCTGCATTGCCCCGTCCCGCTACGGCTCAGCACCACCCACTATGCCCTCTCGGACAGTCACGCTATGAAGCTCTACAATATCAGGGACTACCTTGTCAGGACTGGACGCTATCGCAAGAGACAGATTTCCTATGCAAACCTTCTCGAGATCGGCATCGACCTCTTAGCTGGACTTTAGCCATCACGCCGCATAGCAAACCGCGTCGGTCAGCCGTTCCATAAACTCCCGCGGGACTTTTACTGCGTCGATCTCCCGC
>JBBSGN010000240.1:0-5281 GCA_038254085.1 Chloroflexia bacterium
AGTCGTTTGTAGTCCATGCGTGCCCTCCGTTCCTCCGGTTTTGTGTCTCGCCAATAGATACGCCACTGATGGGGAACAGGTGACAAGGACTCGTAAAACGTAATGGTTTAGTCTTAATACTTACGTTTTACGATTCCTAACCTTGACATAGCGCGCAACTTCTGGTACTAATATTGAACAATGTAAAAACTGCACAAGAAAGGCAACGACGGAGAGAGTAGGCCGGGGCGGAGCGCCCAGGGAGGGAGAAGGCCGTAGACTGAGAGCCTTGCCCGTGAAACCCGGCTGAAGTTCACTCCTGAGCCGGTGGGTGAACGGCTTGTTCGCGCAAGCCTTGAGCCTGCCCCGGTCGCTCACCGTTATCGAGCTTAGAGCGGTTGGCCCTCGTATGAGCGGCGAGCCGAAATCAGGGTGGTACCACGTGGCCGCGCCTCGTCCCTGGCGAGAGCGCGGCCATTCTGTTTAATGCGGAATGCTGAATGATGGGACTACCGACTACCGACTACCGACTACCGACTACCGACTACCGACTACCGCAGTGGTCAGTGGTCGGTCATCTATCATCTCAAAACGGAGAGAGTTATGCCTACATTACAAGAACAGATAGAAGAGGCCCGGCGCGAGGCGCTTGTTGCGTTGGCGAAGGCGGATAGCGGGGCGGCGCTGGAGGAATGGAACCGCGCGCACCTGGGCAAGAAGGGGAGGATGACCGGGCTGTTCAGGGGCGTGGGCGCTCTGCCTGCCGAGGAGCGAGCCGGGGCCGGGCAGGCTATCAACACGGCTAAGCAGGAGCTTGAGGAGGCATACGCCCAGTCCGAAAAGCAGATAGGCTCGCGTGAGCAGGGGCAACGGCTGGGCGAGGAGGCTGTAGACGTGTCGCTGCCGGGCAGGCCGGTCCACGCGGGGCATCTGCATGTCATCACGCAGACCACGCGGGATATATTGCGGGCCTTGCGCGATATGGGCTTCCAGGTGTACGAGGGGCCGGACGTGGAGCTTGATGTATACAACTTCGAGCTACTGAACATACCGCCGGAGCATCCTGCCCGCTCGATGCACGACACCTTCTACATAGACGACCGTCTGCTCGGTATGCGCCCGCCCGGTGCGAGCATGGACGAGCTGCCGCCGGTTATCCTTCGCACGCACACATCGCCCAACCAGATACGGATGATGCGTAAGATAGAGCCACCCATCAGGTTGGTGGTGCCGGGCAAGTGCTACCGCTCGGAGGCCACCGACGCCACCCACGAGGCGTATTTCAGCCAGATCGAGGGTATAGCGGTGGATAAGAAGATCACCCTGGCCGACCTGAAGGGCACGCTAGCCGCGTTCGCCCGCGCCATCTTCGGCTCCGAGAGAAAGGTGCGCTTCCGTTGCGATTACTTCCCCTACGTCGAGCCTGGCGTGGACCTGGCGATAGACTGTATTGTGTGCGGTGGGAAGGGGTGTAGGGCGTGCAAGCACACCGGCTGGCTGGAGATCATGGGGGCGGGCATGGTACACCCCCAGGTGCTGATCAACGGCGGCGTGGACCCCGACGAGTACAGCGGCTTCGCCTTCGGCGTGGGGCCGGAACGGGTTGCCATGCTGAGGCACGCAATTGACGATATACGGCTGTTCTATGGGAACGATCTGCGGTTCTTGCAGCAGTTTTAAGCTGCCTGTAGGGGTGCGGCATATGAGGAGACTGAAATGGCAGAGAAGACCTGGACATTCAGACTTGAGGACGGGGAGCATACTGTGCATTTGGAACACAGTCTATGGTCTGGCAGGAGGACAGTTACGCTAGACGATAGGCCGTTGGTGGACGAAACCAAGAAGTTTAACATTCTGAGTGAGTATCCATTTCAAGTGAATGGTCACGATGGATTGATAAGGGTTCGCTCTAACGGTCTTGCCTACAACTACGATGCCGCGGTTGATGGTAAGTCTCTGACCACTGGTCGACCTCTTCAGGCGTCCTTGCCGATGCCAGCATGGGGTTGGGTGTTTGTTGCGGCGTGTGTGCTTATCCCCGTAATTGCGCTCGGAGGGGTTATCCCTGTAATCATAGGCGGGGTCGGAGCATTCGCGTGCAGCTTGGTTGCTCGCAACGCTTCAATGGCGACAGGGACCAAAGGGCTGTCTGTGTCGTCATAACCGCATTGTGTTGGTTGCTGTTCATTGTGTTGGTTGTAGGACTCGTGGTGTTACGAAGTCGTTAAAGCCAATTCAGGATAGATAAATGGACGCCAGCATGACCAATCAAGGAAGCCCTACTGGTTATGTACAGACACGCGGTATTGGGTTACGCCGACAGCCCGATTTGTCACTACTCATGTGGTGGATGCTCGCCGCTACCGTAGCAGCTTCTATAGACGGCAGCCTGATATATTTCTGGGGCAAGTTAGGACCAGGTATTTACCTCTTTGTTGTCTTAGGCGGCCTTTACTTAGGGTTGCTACAAGCGTTGGTCTTGCAGCGTTACTTGAGCAAGAAGATTCTGCCTGAATGGACTGTGGGAACTGCGATAGGTTGGTTCAGTGCTATGATTATTGTCTTCCTCTGTAGTTTCTTTGTTCTGGCAGGTAGCGGCCTAAACGACACACCTGATGCAGCTATTAGACAATGCATAATCATGTTCTGCGGTGTTGCAGGAGCGGTATTCGGGATCATACAAGGTGCGAGTACGCCTCTCAGCAGAACCTGGTTGGCGTATTGGACGATACTCAATCTTTTTGCCTGGGCTGCGGGCGGGTTATTAGGTGGGATTGTTGGTTTCTATGCGTCTGGCTTCCTGAACAAATCGAGTTACGTGGATTTGTTCTCGCCTGATGGCCTTTTGAGTGTTGCCATAGGGTTATTTATAGCGATGCTAGTTTATGGAGTGATAACGGGGGTTGGTGTTGTTTGGCTGCTAGGAAACTATGCCGAAGCCAGCCTTTTAGATAGAGCTTAAGGAGAAAAAGATGCCAATGCGTGTGCCCCTCTCGTGGTTGCGAGAGTATATAGACATAAATGTTACGGTAGACGAACTGGCCCGCCGCCTTACCCTGGCGGGGCAGGAAGTGGAGCACATCGTCACTATAGGCGACGAGTGGGAGAACGTCTACACGGGGCGGGTGACGCGATTGCAGCAGCACCCGAACGCCGACCGCCTCAGCCTGGCTACCGTCGAGTATGGAGCGGGCAAGGAGATCACGGTTGTGACGGGCGCGCCCAACATCCGGGAAGGGCAGACGGTGGTGATCGGGCTGATTGGCTCCCGCTACCTGGACCAGCATGTCTCTCCGGCCAAATGGTCTACCCTCAAGCCTGCCAAAATCAGGGGCGTCGAGACCGAGGGGATGGTCATGTCGGTGGCCGAGCTTGGCCTGTCCGAAGAGCATGAGGGCATTATCGTGCTGGACCCCTCCACCTCCGTCGGCCTGCCCGCCCGCGAAGTGCTGGGTGACACTATCCTGGAGATAGACGTTACTCCCAACAACGGGCGGGTAATGAGCATGATAGGCGTGGCCCGCGAGGTGAAAGGAGGGGTCGGCGGGGAAGTGCGCTACCCCTCGACTGAGTGGGAAACAAGCGGCCCTCCGGTGGAAGACCTCCTTAAGATAGAGATAGACGACCCCGACCTATGCTCGCGCTATTCGGGCGCGGTCATACAGGGGATAACGCTTGGGCCATCGCCTGCGTGGATGCAGCGTCGCCTGCTCCTGGCCGGGATGCGGCCCATCAATAATATAGTTGACATCACCAACTATGTCATGCTCGAAATGGGCCAGCCTCTGCACGCCTTCAGCTATGACGCGGTAGAAGGGCATAAGATAATCGTGCGCCGAGCCCGCCCAGGCGAGCATATCGTTACGTTGGACCACGTGGACCGCACGCTCGACCCCAACATGCTGGCTATCTGCGACGTGAACAGGCCGGTAGGGTTGGCGGGTGTCATGGGCGGGGAGGACAGCGAGATCGAGGCAGGCTCGCGCAATGTGTTTCTGGAGTCGGCGCACTTCGACCCGCGCAATATCCGGCGCACGGCCCGCCTGCTCAAGCTGCCGTCGGAGGCCTCGGCGCGGTTCGAGCGGTTCGTAGACCCGAATCTGACCGTGCCCGCTATGAAACGCGCCGCCGAACTGATGCGCCAACTTGCGGGCGGGGCCATAGCAGAGGGCTACATAGACAACTACCCGCGCCCTTTGCCTCACAAACGCATACACTTCTACGCTTCAGAGGTAGAGCGCTTGCTGGGAATAAAAATACCACCCACGCAGATAGCCGACATGCTGCGGCGGCTCGATCTCACGGTGGACCTGCCGCCTAACGCCGATGCGGTGGGCCAGGATACCACCATGCTGGTGGACGTGCCGTCCTATCGCAACGACGTAACGTTGCCCTGCGACCTGGTGGAAGAGGTAGCCCGCATGGTCGGCTACGACCTGATACCCGAAACGCTGCTGGACGGCAAGCTGCCGCCCCAGGAGGTCAACCGCCCGAGGGAGGCCGAGGAACGTATGCGTGACATCATGGTGTCGTGCGGCATAGACGAGGTGATCAACTACTCGGTGACGTACAGCGTTGACCTGGCGAAGCTGGCTGACATAGAGAGCGTCGCCCTCGATAGCGCCCTGCCGGCTTATCGCTCGTGGGACACCTCGCGCGCCCTGGTTACTATTGTCAACCCGGTGAGCAGCAAGCAGGACGTGATGCGCCCCACGCTCATCCCCAATATGCTGGCTACCCTGCGCGACAACCTCCGCTCGTTGCCCGACGCGCCGGTAAAGATGTTCGAGCTTGGCAAGATATACCTGTCGCCGACACCGAGCGAGATCGAAGCGCACGTCGAGGCGCTGGCCCACGAAAGGGTAGCTTACCCGCGCCTTGAAGCCTGGCCGCCCGCCGAGGGTGAGGAACTCCTGCCGGTCGAGCCGCGCCGCCTGGCCGGTGCTATGGCAGGCCCGCGCCGCCCGCGCACCCGCTTCAACCCCGACAACGAAGCGCCCACCGAGCAAATAGACTTCTTCGACGCTAAGGGCGTGGTGGAGGAGCTATTGCGGCAGTTGCATATCGTGGGGGCCGAGTGGCTGCCCGCCGACGCGCCCCTGTTCCACCCTGGCCGCGTGGCCCTCTTGCGCGCGCAGGGCGTGGGCCTCGGCGTGGTGGGCGAGCTTCACCCTTCGGTGATTGAGGTGTGGGAACTGCCCGCCTCCCGTGTGGCCGTGTGGGACCTGGACATAGAGGCGCTAATCAACCTGTTACCCGACCGCAATTTATACGAGCAGGTTGGCCCCTACCAGCCCGTGAA
>JBBSGN010000241.1:0-5266 GCA_038254085.1 Chloroflexia bacterium
CAGAGGAGTTGGATCCTCTGCCCCCTCATCCCCCGTTTGGTTTGCACCTCGCAGTTTCGAGGGAACGAGCCGCACACAAAATCATCTGCGTATCTCACCACTGCACGTTTGCTTCTGATTTCGCCCCTTTTGTTGTATTTCACTCCAAGAGCGTTCTCCATGCCGTGCAGCGCAATGTTCGCCAACAAAGGACTTATCACTCCACCTTGCGGTGTACCCGCTTCGGTGTCGTAGAAGATTTCACCTTGCATGTAGCCCGCTTTGAGCCATTGTTTGACTAATTCCCTTGCGGGAAAGCCTCGTATGATCTCTAACAGGTATTTATGCGAGATGTTATCAAACGCGCCTTTGATGTCTGCATCTACTATCCATCGTTTCCTCTTATGAGGGCTGGCGAGTATGTAGATTTTGCTTATGGCATCATGGCAACCTCTCCCAGGTCGGAACCCGTAACTGATACCCTCAAACCTGGCTTCCCAGTGAGGTTCCAGCGCATTTTTGACTTTCGCTTGTAAGGCTCGGTCAATAATGGTAGGTATTCCCAGTGGTCGGAGCTTGCCGTTCTGTTTCGGTATGTACACCCTGCGGGCTGGTTTAGCTTTCCAGGGTTGGTAGGTTTCTATTTCATCAACCAACTTTCCTCTGGCAGACGGTGTTTTGACCACCAGCTTGTCTACACCAGCCGTGTTCTTGCCTTTGTTGATTTGCGTTACCCTTCGCACGCTCATGAGAGTGTTCGAGTGGCTACGCAGCATCAGTTTTTGTAGTAAGCGTACCTTCTTGAGGTCGCTCGCCTGTGTCGCCCGGAAGATGCGTTGTCTCAAGTTGCGAACAGCCCGGTCAGCCTGCCGCCAGTTAACGGTAGACCACTCGGTATGTCTCTCGGTTACGTTTACAGGTTTTGTGGCCTGCATCTAACTTTTCCCTTCGATTTGCAACAATTACTTCACTCGTCCGTAATTCACCAGGTCCACGTCTGCACCCTTTCAGGCTGGGTATCTTCATATTGCTATGGCCCTATCCACCGGGTTATGTATTTCCCTTGCCTTTCAGCTGGTGGCGTTCGCTTCTTGGACCTTCCTACTCCCACTAGAGAGTTCAGCTTTCCTTGCAGTATGCTTACTGGCTGGAGACGACCATGCCAGACTCTATTAGGGTTATCACGTTCCGCACCAATGAGATGCGATTGGGTTGGGTGTCCTCTATACTCTGGAGTCCTGGTGTCCGCGCACAATAATAAGACGGATATTGTGCCTTTAGCAGAATATGAGCTAGTTCTGCAACCTGACTCAACATTGTCCGATTTTATCCTGACAACCTAATAATCTCGAAGCCTCATCAAGGATTCACTTGCGTTCACCCGTCCAATCTTCTCCACGTTTGCTTAGGAGACAGGCTTGGACACTAGCCTGGGTCTGTTGAGTAGACCACTCATTGTGTGCGACTTCGTGCCGCACGTCATGATCTTAGTTTACCAACTATCTGTTGAGTTTGCAGATACGCCCTAGTTCCATACTCGCCACCACGGCTACACCCCAACCTACGGCCACAGCATCATCAGCAGAGACGTTGCCCAGCAAAGCAGTCATAAAAGGCTTTCCGGCTCTGGAGCAAGCGTATAGCCTCAGTTGCGAGTATGCGGCTGCCTCTGCTGTCACTCTCTACTGGGGCAACCAGGTGTCTGAGAAGGTGTTTGTGAGCCAGGTGCCCGCCAGTCTCAATCCCCACCTGGGCTTCCGTGGCGATATCAACGCCGCATTCGGAGGCATCAGCGATTATGGCGTATACGCCGAGGCACTGGCCCCTGTCCTGGAAGCAAAGGGCTACAACGCTACCGTCTTCTATGGCGGGGTGAGCCAACTCAAAACCAACATTGCGGCAGGCGACCCGGTAGTTGTGTGGATAACCGCCGGCAAGTACATAGAGCGCACGCCGGTCGTCCGGAGCTACAATGGACAGAGCTTTACTCTCGTAGCCGGAGAGCACGCCGTAGTGATCTACGGCTACGATAGCGGCGGGGTGTACATGATGGACGTTGCGAGCGGCAGCTACGCCTACACCGCCTGGACCTCTTTCCTGACCCGCTGGAGCTACTTTGACCAAATGGCCCTCGTTATCACGCCGAAGTAATCGCGTATACCAGGCAGGAGCCGGTACCGAGTCTCGGTACCGGCTTACGGGGTACCTGCCGGGTAGCGCCAGTCATAGTAATGCTGACCGACATTGCCCATTTCAACACGGAAAGGGTCCGTGTTGGTGGGCGTGTATGTCAGCACACGGCGCTCGAACGCCTGGATCAGCACGTCCTTCGCGGTGCCGTTCACACGTACAGTGGCCCAATATGGCTCGCTGATCGGTAAGCCGCTTGCATAATACCAAGGGGTGCTCAGGGGTGCCTGCACCACCTGCCCATTCTCGACCACTGGCCCCTGCTGGTTCAGGTAATCCCAGAAGACGCGCGGTATGTTATGACCCACTCCAGCCTCAAAGTGCATGAAATCGAGGCCGGTGTATCGCGTCTTGGTTGCGTCGTTTCCCACGACACTGTCGCGTGTGATGGTGGCAGTAGCAAACTGGCCGGTGCGGTCGGGTGCTTTGTGGTCGCCCAACGTGGTGTTCGCTACACCCTGGAAGCTCTTGTAGGTCGGTGCCTGCGTATCATTGATATCGCCTGCCACATTAGCGGTAGAAGGCTGGCGTGTCACGTAGCTTTTGTCGCCCACCTGCATACGCCCGGAGATCATCTCCACCACTAGCAGCCCATTGGTCACATAGAAAGCGCTCGTTGGATCCGCGTCTGGGTTGTTGATCTCCATCCGGCTCTTGTCGAAGTATTGCACCAGGCGCTGCCCTCCCTTCCCTTCCGCATAAGGCTCGTTCAACCCCTTTGTGTTGGGCGACGGGCCCCAGAACCAGGAGCGCGACGCGGCGTGACTGGCCACAAGGCTGTCGGTGCGGGTCCATATGCGGGAGAAGGCGGTGTCGGCAAAGCCAGACGGCACCGTGGGCGTGGGCACAGGGGTCGCCGCAGTGGCAGGCAGGCTCCAGACGTTCACGTAAGAGCCTGATAGCCAGTAGACAGCGCCATTCGCTACCACGACTCCTGAGTTGGCGGCTCCGGCGTTCGCCGGAAGGAGAGTGCGCAGGTGGGCACCCGTCGCTTCATCGAGGATTTGCACGCCCGTGGCACCGGTGGTGGCGAAGATCAGGCTCGATGCGACAGCCATGTTCCCGTGCATAGTGCCCACGCTAACCGGCGTCCAGCGGTCTTTGCCGGTTGCCGGGTCCACAGCGTATATCTTCGAGTTCGCGGCGATGAAGAGCGTACCCCCACTACCCAAAGTGGGGTCATAAGCGGGCATCATGCCGACCGAGGTGCCTGTGGCACGGGACCAGAGCGGCCCGCCGCTAACCTTGTCCAGCACGTAGGCATAGAAGGTGCCATTCTTGTGGTTGGCGCCAACCAGCACGCGGCCCGTACCGTCGTGGAATATGAGTGGTGTCGTGCCGAAATCGAGGTCCCTGCTTGTGGCACCTTCCTGGTCTGCTTGCCTGATTTGCAGGCTGGTCGGGTCCAGCGTGACCATCGCACGTGTGTAGGGGCCATTGGCGCCCTGGTAGTCCTCGCCGGTGGCGACGACCAGGGTTCCACCGTCGGGGCTTAGGGCCGGCGAGTTCCAGATGCCGGCACCCGCTACGCCCGCTGGGGCGAAATAGACTTTGCCCTGAAGGGAGCCGCCGGCGAGATCTACCGCTCGTAGCTCGCCCCGAATGGATGGGTCATCGCAGCGCTAGGAGACACCCAGGTAAACACGGCTACCGGCGATGAGCGGTGATGCCCAGGGAAAGCCGCTGCTCCCCACATTGAGGGCGCTTCGCCATATTTGGGTGCCTGTTGTGGCGTTCAGGCCGTAGTAGGCGGCATCCCCACCGCCAGCCACCACCACGTCGCCGGAGACGGCAGGAGTGGCGCCTATACCGATGTTGAAGCAGCTAACCTCCTTGTGTCCTACGTTAGCTGCCCAGACACGAGAGCCACTGGCCGCGTTGAAAGCGAAGAAGTTGGCGCTGCCCGCCACGCTGCTGGCGACATACACCCTGCCGTTCGCCACGCTGGACGCACCCGATGGAGCCACTCCATTGCTGCCGATATTCGCCTGCCAGATCTGCCGGAGGCTGTCCACGGTGCTGCGGTTGATCGCCGTTTCCGCCGGATTGAAGTTAGTACGCGCGGGGTCATGTCCATACATCGGCCAGTCCCCGTTGCCCACCGCAGCCCCCACAGCCGATATGAGGCTGGCCGTGGTCGCCAAAGCGGGTGCGGTTGGAGCGTAGAGCAAGGCACCGACCAGGGTCAGCGGTATTAGAACGGCTGCGAACCGGGTTCGCCGCACTTTGTTCAGCATATTTAGCATAGTGTGCGTTTCCTCCACGAAGGCGTACTACGACGCCCCAAAGCGTATTGTCATTGCGAGTCGTGTTGCTGATAGTGCTGATGGAGCAGTTCACCGCCGCGTCGCAGGCAGCTTGCATCAGCGGTAGGGCCGGATGCCGCCCACAAAGCGACTACCCCAGAAGGGATCGAGCAAGCTGACGTAGTGGACCCCTAGCCTCTCGCTTCGCGCTGCAATCATGGTGTTGTTGCCTGCATAGATCCCCACGTGTGTGATTCCCGCCTCCTCCGTGGTGCGCTCGAAAAAGACCAGGTCGCCAGGGGCAAGGACGCTCGTACTGCCGATGAACCGCCCGTATCTGCTGCTGAACTGCTGAGCCGACCCTCCGGGCAACCGGACGCCGAGCCGGTGATAGACGTATCAGGTCAGGCCCGAACAGTCGAAGCCGCTCGGATCAGAGCCGCCCCAAACGTAGCGGGCGCCTATGTATCTTTGCGCGATTCCCACCGCGTCACCTGATGCTGCCGTTAGTACCTTGCTTTCACTACCTCCACCATAGACCTCAGGTATTCAGTCGAGCGGGGCGTATTCAGCAGCCACCCAGCCGGTACTACCGAGAGGTGAACGCACTTTGTACCATGCGCCTTGAAGGGCCAGCACCTCCAGCACGGTACTGTCACTCAGCTTGCTGGCAATGGGGTAACCGGTTCCAGGCCCCGTGCGCATGTTCACCACGCCGACAGTGGCGGCGCTGCCGAGGCTCGGTGACTGGTCATTGGAGAGATTCTGTCTAACCTTGAAGAAGCTGGCGCTCACCCAGCCATCCGTCTGCCAGGGCGTCAGTATACTATACCAGCCGATCTGCTCATCTA
>JBBSGN010000242.1:0-5258 GCA_038254085.1 Chloroflexia bacterium
AGAGATTCTTCGCTCCGCTCAGAATGACAAGGGGTAGCGGGCTCGTTTTTAGCAAAGCGGACACTCTTGGGATAACTTTTAGCAACACTAGAGAGCATCACCGAAATCTATGTCAAGCAGACAGCGCAAAGAAGGTTCATCTCGTGCTATCGCCCCAATGCCGACACAGGAGCCGGTCGCCCGCTCTGCCGCCAGTGGATACGTCGGCGTGGGGATTAGCGGTAGCCGCGCCAACGTCGGTTCGCGCAATATACTGTTATGGCTCATCGCCATTGTGGGCGCATTGGCACTGGTATGGGCAGGGATGCTGTTGTTCGCCCCCAGTAAGCTGCCATCGTTGCTGCGGGTTGGGGCCGGTGCTGGAACCCCGGCGCAGTACAGTCCCGAAGGGCGCATCAGCTTTGTGCGCGTGCCGGAAGACGGCAAGACGCACGACCTGTTCGTGGTCAACCCCGACGGCACCAACCAACAGCAGGTGACGCACGATATTTTCGTGCAGGGCACGCACGTCTGGTCGCCCGACGGGCGGCGCATGATAGTCCAGGCCGACGTAAACGGCGTCTCCACGGTTGTGCGCTTGGCGATTGGGCCTGACAACAAGGCCACCGAGGCCGTGCAATTGACGGCGGACGTGAAGGCCGACAGCGGACTCCCTGCCTGGTCACCCGACGGCACGCTGATCGCTTTCCAGTCAAAGCGAGAGGGCGGCGATTACCAGGTGTTCGTGATGGACACCAACGGCAACAACAAGCGCCGCCTGTCGGACGGCAAAGGGTATGCGGGCCAACCCGCCTGGTCGCCGGACGGCAAGAACATCGCATATATAGCAAGCGACAAAGCCGATCCGGGCGTGGCAAAAGAAATATACGTCGTGCCGGTGTCGGGCGGCGCGCCCAAGCAGCTTACCAAGCTGGGTAAAGACCTGAGCCGGCCCGTGTGGTCGCCCGACGGCAAGCAGATAATGTACATGCAGAACCTGGGCGACCGCAGCCACACCGTCTTCGTAATGAACGCGGACGGCACGGACGCTCGCAGCCTGATCCAGTACAACGGGGGCACCCCGCCTGAGTTCTCGCCCGACGGGCAGAAGGTAGTCTACTCGGCCATAGATTATTCAGTCACGCCTCCTTCGGGCACCGATGTGCTGACCATCCCGGCGTCAGGGGGCCAGCCCGCAAATCTTACCCCTCTCTCCTCCGAGGACTACGCGCCAATCTGGTCGCCCGACGGCAAGAAGTTGGCCTGGGCCAACGGCCAGGGTGGGCCGTACAAGATCGCGGTCGCGGGCGCGGACGGCTCGAACCCCAAGCTCGTCTCGACCGGCAACGGCACCGACGGCCAGCCATCCTGGGGAGAGGTGGTCAAGTGATGACGGACGACGGACGATGGACGACCGACGATGTTTGCGCGTCGTCGGTCGTCCATCGTCCGTCGTCAAAAGCCTGGCCCTATTGCTTCTCATGCTGGCTCTGGCCGCTTGTGACGTGACAGGGCTTGCTGTGCAGCCTACACCAACCGTTACTGCTATCGGGTCGGGGCCGTTGCCGTCAGCGCCGGTGGCTACGCCCACCATAGCCCTACAGGGCACCGCGCCCGCGGGACAGGCCATCGGCCCAACAGTTGCGTCCTCTAGCGCCACAAAGCCAGTAGGGACCGCCATTGCCCTTCCAACCGAAGAGGTGTCCTCCACCGTAAGCGTAAGCCCCACACCCACCCTTTTGCCAGCAAGCGAGCGCGGCGCTGTCTTTGAGCGGGTGTGGCAGAGCGTGGACGACCATTACCTCTATCCCGATTTTCACGGCGCTAAGTGGAGTGCGCTGCACGGCGAGTACAAGCCCAAAGTGCTGGCGGCAAAGAGCGACAGCGAGTTTTACGGCCTGATGGCAGATATGATAGGGCGACTCAACGACGATCACTCGCGCTACCTGTCGCCCAGCGAAGCGCGCGAAGAGGACAATCTCATCAACGGCCACGCGGACTACGTAGGCATAGGAGTGATCTACCAGACCAAGCCCGACCATTCGCACCTGGTAGCCTACGTCTTCCCGGATAGTCCCGCCTGGAACGCAGGCATCAGGCGGCGCGACCTGATCCTGGCGGTCAACGGGCAGCCCTATACCGGCTCGCCGGAGGACGCGAGCAAGGTACGCGGCCCGGCGGGCACTCCTGTCACTATCACCGTGCGCTCGCCCGGTCAGCAGCCGCGAGACCTGTCCATAGTGAGGGGCAAGGTCACTACCGGCATAGTGCCGACCGCCGAGCGGCTCGAAGTAGACCCCACTATCGGCTACCTGGTCATCCCCAGCATCGAACAGACCGACATGGGAAAACAGGTCGAGCAGGCACTGACACAGTTGCTACAAAACGGGCCTCCCCTCAAAGGGCTGGTGATAGACCTGCGGGGCAACGGGGGCGGCCTGAGGACCGTGCTTACCGGCATTCTGGGCGACTTTGTCACAGGGCAAGTCGGACAATTTTTCTCGCAAGACGAGCAGCACCCTTTGGTGATAAACAAGGGCAAACTGTATGACGAGATAAAATCGGTGCCACTCATAGTGCTGGCAGACAAGACCACCGAGAGCTACGCCGAGGTGCTAGCCGCCGTGCTGCAATCGCAGGGCCGGGCGAGGGTGGTGGGCGTTCCCAGCGCGGGCAACACCGAAACGATCTACCCCTACAACCTGGCCGACGGCTCGCGCCTGTGGATCGCGCAGGAGGGTTTTAAGCTGTCCAACGGCGCCAACCTGGAAGGGCGCGGTGTGATACCGGACGTTACGCTGGACGTTGATTGGACCAACTACCCGGTGCGAGAAGACACGCAAATACTCAAGGCTGTGGAAATGTTGCGTGAGTGAAAGAGCGGATGCAAGCAGAGTACCCAATATTAGAGTTCGACAGCGCCCCAGAAGCCATGCTGGAGCCAAAGCGCCTCATCAAGCCTCTCGACATATCTCAGCACGCGGTTGCCTGCTTCTTCCAGGACGTTATCGCCAAATTGTGCCGGGAGCATGAGGCCAAAGAGATCGCCCAACTGAGGAGTGAAATCGGCACGCACCCGGTGTACGAGATCAAGATGGGCGGGAAACGGTTGGCGGTGTTCCACCCAGGCGTGGGCGCGCCGTTGGCGGCGGGGTTGCTGGAAGAGATGATCGCGCTGGGGTGCAGCAAGTTCATTGCGTGTGGCGGCGCGGGCGTGCTGGACAGCAAACTGGCGCTGGGCCACGTGATCGTGCCGTTCTCGGCGGTGCGCGACGAAGGCACCTCTTATCACTATCTCCCTCCGAGCCGAGAGGTCGAGGCCGACCCAGCAGGGGTAGCCGCTATCCAGCAGGTCTTGAGCGCGCACGATATAGATTACCTGATTTCGAAGACCTGGACCACAGATGCTATTTACCGCGAGACGGCGGGCAAAGTGCAGTTACGCAAGGCCGAAGGGTGCGTGGCGGTCGAGATGGAGGCGGCGGCCTTCTTTGCGGTGGCTCGCTTCCGGGGTGTACAATTCGCGCAGCTACTCTACAGCGGTGACGATCTGGGCGGCAGCGAGTGGGACTCGCGGCACTGGACCACCCACACGTCGGTGCGCGAGAAGCTCTTTTGGCTGGCAGCCGAGGCTTGTTTGTTGCTTTAGAGTCAGATCAAGACTTGCTTATCGTATAATTTGCCCAGGGGGTTTAAGATATGCTCACTAAATATATTCAGGCCGCTATGCACAGGGCTAAGTACGAGATTTTATCGGACGATGGCAGCTTCTATGGTGAGATTCCGGGGTTCAATGGCGTGTACGGCAACGCAAGTACGCTCGAAGCCTGCCGAGATGAATTAGAAGAGGTCTTAGAAGAGTGGATTCTGTTCCGCGTGTCACGAGGGCTCTCATTACCTACGATTGACGGCATAGAATTGACCATCCAGGAAGTGGCTGAGAGCTCTACTTCCCGCCTGCGATAGATCAGGAGGGCAACGGGACCATGAACCTAGGCGAGGATAAAGACCCTTTCGCGGACGTGCCCCAGGTAGACGCGAAGACCACACACGAACAGTGGGAAAGCGGCGAAGTAGAGATAGTGGACGTGCGAGAGCCTGAAGAGTGGGACCTGGGCCACATCGAGGGCGTCCAATGGATACCGCTCGGCCAACTGCCCGTACGCTGGAAAGAGTTGGACCCAGCCAAGCAGTGGGTGTGCGTGTGCCACCGGGGCAACCGCAGCAACTACGCAGCCGCCTTATTGCGCCAGGCAGGCATCGAAGCCGCCAACATGAAGGGTGGTATGCACGAGTGGAAGGGCGAGAAGCTACCCATGACCCCTCCGGGGATTGTTGGCTAATTCTAATTATTCAGTCGGCCCGCTCTCAGACTTGTTCCTCTGTTCTCTTGTTTTCGAGACAGTGGTGGACCTTACAGTTTTCTTCCTCTGTGCATGAGATGGTGGTCTGATGATATCCATTGATGCGCCAAAAGCCCAGATAAGTACTAGAATCCCCGCCAGTGCAACTACAACACGTAACACGACCTCCTCTACGAGGGAAGATGCTTGTACGTGAACTGCAATCGCAGTAAGGAGCATGTCCGCTAAACTAACAATTCCCAAGACCCACAAGACTACTTGCCGCCACCTGGGTATCATGAAGCGCGTTCTTGCCACTATTTGCATCAAGAAGATCACGAATACTGGATTTAGAAGTAAGACGATCCAATTCATACTCGGCTCGCCCTTACTTCGAAGGCCAGGCTGAGGTGCAGTTGTAGCCGCCAGGGCCACCAGGGCCAGTGCCGAAGCCCCTTCCCCCGTCGCCCCCAGCCCCGCTAGCAGCAATTGCGGCCCCAAGATTGGGGAAGAAACCATTGCTGGCTATCGGGCCAACTGTACCAATTAGACCTGATGTAGTGACACCCTTCCACAAGCCATTTCTTGCGTTCTTACCTGCGTGGCCTCCTAGGATTCCCGGTATAATGCCTCCCCACGTACGTGGGAACCCAACCTGCTTGAAGTTACTCATGCCCGTAGTGGGAAAGAATTCCGAGCCGATAACACCACCAAGAGCGCCGAATCCTCCCGCTAGGAGAGCACCTCCGACAGTGAAGGGTGTGTTAGGGTCTATAAGGCTTTTGCGTTTCATAGCTTGCTACACCGGCTGCTGCATTCACTGCGGCGATCCCTGCTAAACTGGTTCCAAGTCCCAGTGCCCCAGCGATAGGAGCAGCAATAACTCCGACCCCTCCTGCAATCGCGCCAGAGACCGCTGCGCCAGCTATGCCTTGA
>JBBSGN010000243.1:0-5250 GCA_038254085.1 Chloroflexia bacterium
CATGCCTCCGCCAACAGTGCAGCGCAGATGCTCATCGGCAGGTCCTCTACACGAGCATTTCCCTCGCTCACATGAGTGAACTCCCCAGCGAAGCCCGTCCATTCTTGGACCTCCAATATTGCTTCAGGCAGGTCAACCCTCGGCAGTAAATCAGCTACCCGTTCGCGTAGGAGCGTAAGGCTATGTGGCTCATCTAACCTGTCCAGTCCTGTTAGGACTGGCACGTCCCGGCCATCTACCCCGCCTATACCGCCTATATGCTCAATGCGGACTGAGGCATTCGTCGGCAGGTTTTCTGCTGTGCGATTGTAGGCTTCATCAAGCTGGCGGCGCAGCGCATCAAGTTCAACCTCAGCTGTGGGCGAGCGATCCAAACTACGACAAATGTGGGAACGTAGCGCCCCCCATGCAGATCCCTGTAGCAGCTTAGCACGGGGATCGCCCCAGCGCTCGCTCCCTGCCACAAAGATGTCTCGGCGGCGTAGACCGTCCTGCAACCTCTCAAGTGTGCAGAAAGAATAGTATCGGCGATCTACCTGGCGACGTGTTCGGAATACGGAAGCTCGCCGCGGCCTGCTAACCACGGCACGAGGCGCCTCGCTCATCGCCGGTTTCCCTTGCCCTTCGATGCTCTTCAGGAAATTCCATGCTTCAAGCACCGGCTCTCCACCTTCCGTACCTTTGAAGTTGATTGTTTGTAGCAACATCGGAAGAAAGCGTCGGATCGTGCTGTACCGGCTAAGGAGGTCGTCATAGTAGTTGTCTTCTGACGGGTGTGCCAGTTCTCCTATGGTTGCTACAGCCTTGGCCAACCTGTCCACTGGAACACGAGCGAATACCGCAGTTCTCAACTCTGGATCTTCATATATGGGGTCCAGCAGCACCAGGCAAGCCTAGCGCAGTTGGAGAGCGGCAGCGTCCAGATCACGGATTGTGCGGAGCCGTTCTTGTTGCCCGGCTCTGTACACTCTCGCAAGAAGCGTCTGGATCAACAGGTCGAACAAATCCAGAGCATCGTCCTGAGCCGCGACTTCCAGGTGGCGAGCAAAGGCCAGCAGGGTAGCTACTCGGCGCTCATCCGGCATACGCGGCTAATGCCTGATTCCGGTTCTGCCCTTCTATCCGCTGGCAGGTGCTGCGATATCTGATCGGCGCTCCTCATCGTCATAGTGTGAGACAACGCAACTGTTTAGGAAGCCTTATGAGGTCAAGGGTCTATGCGATCTAGGGTTATGGCAACTTTGATGCAGCAGCGAGATTTTGCCGAGCATGTAAGGAATTCTAATACGATCTATAGTGCCGCTACTTTCGGGTTCGCACCAAGCCGAGCGAAAAGACAAGTTTAGCGGAACAACGCCGCTTGTTCTGCCCGCGTTTTGCTGCGCTGCAAGAGTTGCTGAGCGCTGTGTAAATCGTGTCCGCTCTGCAGGTAAGATCGGGCGAAAGCAGAGCGATCCTGAAATGTGGGACAGCGTGCGCTAAGTTCTGACGCACCCTTCATTTCGGTTTACTCGACCCGTGTATAGGTTAAGTCGAGATCTTTCTCCCAAGATAAACCGTCTCTTGATAACTCTCCTTTACCGATTATAGTATTGCCGCCATCTCCAATAATACCTTGATAGCGTTGGAGAAAACCTGGCGCATTTCTCCACCATTTCCAGATATTATTATGCAGAGTAACTTGATACTTTCTTGAAACACCGCGCTCATCAAAGGTGAGCATGTAATATTCCGCTTCAGCATCGTCGCTGCCAAAAATTGCGATAGTGCTGGGAAAGCGCGGATCATCAATCTCCGAGCGCATCAGCAAAAATGCTCCGTTCTCCAGCCATTCGAACGAGGTATGACCGTGTAGAATAGTATCTGGGACAAGACCGTGTGTTCCAGTCGTATTCCAGCTTCCAATCAATACGCTAAAGGGTTCAAGGGCTGGGTTTGCTCTGGATGCTTCTTCCCGTGAATGTTGGTTCATAAACTCTCCAATTGTTTTAGCCTGTGCTATCTACCATCTTCAACTTTCGCCAGCCGCCTGCGCGATTGTTGGCAATTATATTCGGCTACACAGGCCATCAGTATCGCGCTTATTACTTGAGACTGTAGCAATGTAACGAGTATTCGGCTACAATGAACACGGAAGAAGCGACAATGGGAAACCACTGGTGACGTCACGCTTCAGGTTCCAAAGTCCATAGTCCTTCCGTACACATAAGGAGATTTCGTGATCAAGCAACTGATAAGCGCAACTATCTGGAGCGAAGACCTCAACAACCTACTCCCCTTCTACCGCGACGTGCTGGGGCTTAAGGTGGGAATGGAGTTTCCTGGCGTCGCCATCATGGGCGACGACCCCATGAATGGACCAGCACTACGGGTAGGCACGCACAGCAACGTGCATGGCCCTAATACCGACCCGTACCGCCATATGGTCGCCTTCGGCACCGATGACATTCAGGCCGAGTGCAAGCGGCTCAAAGACGCCGGTGTCGAGTTCATCGAGGGCCCCGCCGACTACGGCCAACTTTGGGTCGCGACACTAAAAGACCCTGAGGGCAATCTGGTCCAGCTGTTTCAATACACATAAATGTAATATTCGATGAATACGGTGTTATAGCTCCGGCCATTGACAAGTAATACCAAAAGCAGGAGGAGCCATTCGTCCTTTCGTCTCGTGCTATTACTTGTCAATGACCAGAGGTATAGCGATCTATTTGGTGCAACAGGGCGATTGCCGATGAGGAGCGTTCAATGGCCGGAAATAGACTGCAGTTCGATATGGCCCAGTGGCAAGTAGTGCCGTGGTCGGTATTGCTCGGTGACGTTCGGTACCTGGAGACCTTGGGCGTGGGCACGGTGTGGATCGGGGATACATATGAAGATCCCGTCCTGGAAGCCTGGACCACCCTGGCAGCTTTGGCTAGCTATACGCAACGAATCCGGCTGGGCACAATGATCAGCGCCATACCCTTGCGGCACCCCGCTATGCTGGCCAAGCAAGCGGCCACTGTGGACTGCATCTCCGGGGGGCGGCTCGATCTCGGTGTCGGCACTGGGGTCAGCTCCGGCGGGGAAATATCATCTATAGGTCTCCCCTCTCTGGCTCCCGGAGCCCGCGTTGACCGTCTTGGCGAGGCGGTACAGGTTATCGATGGTCTGCTGCGGGGCCAGGAGGTGACCTTCCACGGTGAGTACTATCACCTGGACCAGGCGACGCTTTCGCCTGCACCGCTGCAGCATCCTCGTCCTCCCCTGGCCATCGCTGCCCAGGTCAAGAGAGGACTTCGCATTGCCGCGGAATACGCGGATATCTGGGTGACAATGCCTTCCGGAAAGACAGCAGAGGAGGCACTGCGGAGCGTCCAGGAGCGCAACCTCACCCTGGAGGAGCACTGCGCTGCACTGGGCCGAGATCCACAGACTGTTGAGCGAACATGCCTGGCCGGCTGGAACGGACCGGATCGGCCATTTGCCTCTGCAGATGCTTTTCAGGACTTTGTCGGCCGGTATCGGGAAGCCGGGATGCAGCGGTTCGTCTTCATGTTGGGGAGTGCGGCGTACCCCATGCCATACAAGGAATGGATTGACACGGGAGCCTGGGCGACCAGGGATTCCCTCGAAGCGTTTGGTGCCCAGGCGATGTGGGGGACGGAGGGTATGCGGAGCAGCGGTTAGGACCACTACTTTCGTTAGCTGATCGTTGGCGGTTACGACTCCCGTTACTCTTCTACTCTGGTTGTAGTTTGCCGATTTGCCCTAGCGTACGTGCTGCAGTTGCGTCACTGCGCCACCCCGCATATGCCCTATCAGTAGGAGCGACGGGAGTTTTCCCAGCTCTGGTATCTTGCCTGCCACGCTACTTCCCGCGAGCCGCGCTAGCTCAGTGGCGGCAGAGGATTTCGAAAGCCGAGCATCTTGCTAAATCGCCCGTCGCTGGCTACTTCAGCCACGTCCTCGCCCTCACCGAGCAAAGACCCATCTGCATCAAGCATACGCCATCCAACCCGCACCCAGCCGTGATGTTCCTCGACATCGGTGGTCAATTCAATGCGGAAGCCGGGTGACTGCTCCTTATACGTAGCCATCAGCCCCGAGATGCCTTCCCATCCTTGCGCTTCAAATGATGGATAGGCCATTAGCGCATCTTCGGACAGGGCTTGCTCAACCAGGCGGCGGCCTATCTCTGGGTCGCTGGTGTTCCAGGCAGATGCATATGCATCAATTGCTTCTCTTGCCGTTGGCACTCTACGATACCTCCTTGCTCAATGTGCGACGCAGGCGTGGCTCTCCTCTGAGGATACTTCGGTTGCGGAACCGCAGCAATGCCTACCCCTGCCTTAGTGTCCTGCAATACTAGGGCGTGTTTGCAAAATGTGGTAAGCTAGGAGGTATGAGTCCAAAACAACACAGACATGAGCTAACAGACGAACAATGGGAGAGGCTACAGACTTTGCTCCCGCCGCAAAAGCCGCCAAATAGAGGTCGGCCAGGCAAGGACCAGCGCACTATCATCAACGGCATCCTATGGATAGATAAGACTGGCGCCCCCTGGCGAGACTTGCCTGAGAGATACGGTCCCTGGCAGAGCGTAGCCTCTCGCTTCTACAGATGGCGTCAGCAGGGCGTGTGGGATAGGATACTTGCCCAGCTACAACAAGAGAGTGATGCAGAAGGTGAGGTAGTGTGGACCCTCCACTTCGTAGATAGCTCCATCGTGCGTGCTCACCAGCACGCTGCTGGGGCAAAAAGGGGGACCCAACCGACCCAACCAAGCCCACAGACCCAGCAGAGCAGGCTCTAGGCAGAAGCCGAGGAGGGTTCTCAACCAAGATACATGTGCGTGCTGAAGGTAAAGGGAAGCCGATAACGTTTGTACTTACGCCTGGAGAAGCACATGATGCTCCAGTGTTTGAGCAGTTGATGGAGCAGGGTGCTGTCAAGCGGCGAGGGAGAGGCAGACCAAGACGGCTTCCTGGGCGCATTGCTGCGGACAAGGGGTACAGCAGCCGCAAGATACGCCAGTACCTACGTAAGCGAGGAGTAGGTATCACCATTCCTCGCAAGTGTAACGAGCGCCACAGAGGACGCTTTGACAAGGAGTTGTACAAGTTACGCAACATGGTGGAGAGGCTGTTCAACCGCCTCAAGCAATATCGGCGCATTGCTACGCGCTACGAGAAGCTGGCGGAGAACTATCGAACTATGCTGGTTGTTGCCTCTATCCTCCTTTGGTTGTAATTTGCAAACACGCCCTAG
>JBBSGN010000244.1:0-5245 GCA_038254085.1 Chloroflexia bacterium
AGATAAAGAGCGTGCGGGCCGGTTGGGTCTTGCGAGTGCAGGTTCCCGCTCCGTTCGTGCTGCATTGGACGGACAATGAATGGCAGGACACCCACGACGACCGCTCCATTCCCACCTCAATAGGCATAGAGTTCGTAGACATAAACGTAGCGCAGAGCCAGCAAGCGCCGGTGCGCTTCACGTTCCATTGGGTGAAAGTGGACAAGTGGGAGGGGAAGGATTACGAAGTGAGCGTGAAACAATGAGCGTGAAACAGTGAACAACAAACAGACCTACTTGACCCACCTGGAATGCGCCGACTGCGGCAAGGCCGCGTTAGCGGGCGTGGAAGAGCATCTTTGCTCTTGCGGCGGGATTCTACTGGCGCGCTACGACCTGGAGCGTATGAGCAGAGAGGTGCCCAGCAGCCGTATCGAGGGGCGGCCCTGGAATTGGGGACTGTGGCGATACGCGGAGTTGCTGCCCATGTCCGACCCGGCGGACCGGGTGTCGCTCGGCGAAGGGACCACTCCGTTGCTGCCTCTAGGATGGCTCGGCGAGGAGCTAGATATACAGGCGTGGATGAAAGACGAAGGGCTAAACCCCACAGGCACTTTCAAGGCGCGGGGTGCAGCGGTGGGCGTATCGAGAGCGAGGGAGCTTGGCGCCAAAACGATTGCGCTGCCGACGGCTGGCAACGCGGGTGCTGCCTGGGTGGCCTACGGGGCGAGGGCTGGCATACCCGTCGTGGTGGCGATGCCAAAGGACGCACCGCCTCTGACCCAGCAAGAAGTGAGGGTGTACGGCGGGCGGCTGCATCTGGTGGACGGGCTAATCAGCGACGCGGGGGCGTGGGTAGCCGAAGGGGTAAAGCGCGAAAGGTGGTACGATGCCAGCACCTTCAAGGAGCCTTACCGACTGGAAGGCAAGAAGACGCTAGGGTTGGAGATCGCCGAGCAGTTTGATTGGCAGCCGCCCGACGTGATTCTCTACCCGACCGGTGGGGGCGTGGGCCTGCTCGGCCTATGGAAAGCCTTCCAGGAGATGCGTACCCTCGGCTGGATAAGCAGCGACGCGCCACCGCCCAGGCTGGTAGTCGTGCAATCGAGCGGGTGCGCGCCGGTGGTGCGCGCCTGGGACGCGGGCGCGGACAAGACTGCCTTCTGGGAAGGGGCAGAGACTATAGCCGCCGGGCTACGAGTGCCAGGCCCCCTTGCGGGCGGGCTAATGCTACGCGCTCTGCGGGAAACTGAAGGCACTGCGCTGGCCGTCAGCGACGAGGATATCAAGGCAGCGATAGGCGAGTTGGGGCGCATGGGCTTTTGGGTCTGCCCGGAAGGAGCAGCCCTCCTTCCTGCCGTGCGCCGCCTGCGCGATGCCGACTGGATCAGTGCCGGCGAGCGCGTAGTGCTGCTCAACACCGGCACGGGGCTGCTGTATCCGACGAAGGACGACGGACGACCGACGACCGACGATAAGTAGCTATCAGCTTTATCTGCCTTCTGCCCACCCCGCTTCGCTCATGCCTTCTGCCTTTCGTCGCGGTCGTCCATCGTCCTTCGTCGCCCTTTGACATAACCGCAACATTCGGGTAACTTATAAGTACCGGGTGTAAGAATCGCATCGCGCTAAACGTTTTATGCAGTGACGGCGCGATTGACAGCCCTCCCGGTCGGGAGATATGTTGGGCAGCGACGGCGAGAGGAAAAAGAGGCGGATGAGCATCCCTATTGGTGCTGCCACTTTGGCGGGCGGTCGTGCTGTGCCCGCAGCACAGCTCCAGGTCACCGGGGCTGAAGACGGGCTAGCGGCCCTCACGCGCGAGGCCCGGCTTGGCTCAGACGCCGCTTTCAGCGCGATCTTCGAGCGCTTCCAGACGCCCATTGTCAATTACATGTACAGGGTGGTCGGCGATTGGGATGTCGCTAACGACCTGGCGCAAGACACCTTCCTTAAGGCATACAGCGCCCTCCCGCGCACCGATGACAACCTGCAAATCTCGCCCTGGCTGTACCGCATAGCTACCAACACGGCCCTCGATTCGCTGCGTAGGCGCAAGCGCATTACCTGGGTCCCCTTCAACGTCGAGATGGAGCCTCCAGCCCCCCACTCCGATCCCGCACCGCATCACGCCGAGAGCGACGCCATACAGGCCGCCCTGGCCCAGGTGCCTGCCGACCAGCGGAGTTGCCTGGTGCTGAACATGCACCAGGGCATGTCGTACAAAGAGATAGCTGATACACTCGGCATTTCGGTTAACCTGGTAGCGGTGCGTATCTACCGAGGGCGCGAAAAGTTTATAGAAGCGTACAAGAAGGCTAATCCGGTGGAGTGATACGTGATACGTGATAAGCGGTCGTGATACGAGTGAGGTAACTCATATGCAGCGACGAAGCTGCGAGAAGATACAGTTTTTACTGTCTAAATACGCCGACAACGAAGCCACCCCGCACGAGCGCGAGAAGGTGGACCGCCACATCGCGCTTTGCGAAGTGTGCTACAGCAGGCTGGCCGAGTATCTGGAGGCGCAGGCTATATTCTCGAAAGAGGTGCCGCGCTCAGCCGAGCCGCAGCTTCGCGCCGGACTGTACCGCGAGATAGCCCACCTCAAGGAAGAGGCGCGGCGAGAGGAAATCCGGGCTACCGAAGAGCGAGAGGGTCCCTGGTATCTTCCTGTGCCTGCCCCGCAAAGCAGCCCTAACCAGCCATCGTTCGCCCTCAGGCTGCTGAAGGCCGTCAGCCCGTTCGCTGCCGCCTGCGCGGCTGTGTTTGCCTTCTTCGGTCTGATAGTCATGGGGGGCAGGTTGCCCGGTAATGCCCAGCCTACACGCACGGCTGTAACCAGTATGCCGCCCCTGTTTGTGCCGACGAAATCGGCGGCCATCTTCAACCCGTCCTCTACGAACGGCGCGCCCGAAGGCCAGGTCCCCCCGCCGGTGCTTACGGCGGCAGCCAATAATGTCGTGCCGGTGGCCTCGGTCAGCGTGACCGTGTATGCTACAGCAGCTTTCGAAGGCGTTGATACCGTTCTTCGCCTGGCGCGACCGACGCCCGTTTTCGAAGCAGGAGACGCAGCTAAAGGCTCGACCTGGCACGTGATGCGCGACCCGGCTTACAACTATAAGATCGCCTACCCGCCCAACTGGTGGACGCGCACAACCGGCTCCTGGCGCTATTTCTACCACTGGGGACCGGGCGGAACGCGCTATGCTCCCTACTGGATAGACCTGCGCGTGAATGACAACCCGGAAGGCCTCACCATCGAGACCGCCAACGAGCGACGGTTCAAGGGCCAGGGAGAGATAGTGCGTGGAGAGAACGGCAAGCCTGCCTGGCTGCGCCATAGCTCTTCCAGCGAAGACAATCTCTACGACGAGTTGTATACCTTCACGGCCGCGCATATCTACAGCCTGCGCCTGGTTGTGCCCAAGACAAGCAACCTGGGCGGGTTTCAGGGGCGGTTCGAAGAAGCGCAGGCCATTTTCAGCCGCATGAGCGGTAACGTATCGTTCGCCTCAGATTCCCCGAAGGATACTCCCAGCTACGACCAGGTGTTCTTCCTGAACGGCACCGACCTGTGGTCATTGAGCGCAAGTGGCAAGGGAGCTACGGCCATTACGCGGGGATACGGGGTAAGCGCATTCGCGACATCGCCCGACCTCCGACAGATCGCCTTATTGACCAAGAAAGAGCCAACCGACGCATGGGCCAACCATATATACCTGGCCCACACCGAGCCGGACAGCACCGACAGCACCAGGCTCCTTTGGCCGGGCACGTCGGACGGCGCATGGAAGGTACACGATACGACCTGGTATAGCGACCGAGAGTTGCTGGCGCTGGCCGAGAATCCGCAAGGGGCGCTTGGGTTGTATGCGATCAACCTCGGCACAGGCGATAGCGCAGCCGACACTGCTCCGCAGGCCGAGCTACTCGTGCAATTGAACGATGGCACAGCCGGAACTAAGGGGTTGTCCGAAAGCATGGCCGGGGCGAAGGGGCTGGCCGTTTCGCCCGACCGCCAGCTTATCACCTTCCTTGCCCCCCTCGGCTCCGATCAAAAGACCGATATTTACGCCGTGCGCCCAGATGGCAGCGACCTGAGAAGTATCGTATCGCACGCCGACCCGGTAGCGGTTTCAGCGAGCAAGCAAAGAGTGTTGTCGCCCGATAGCCAGGCGATCAAGTCGTATCTTTGGATGGGTGGTAGCCTCGAAATGGGCGGGTACGTGTACAACATACTATTCACGTGCGGAAACTCGTACAGCCCCACCCTCGACAAGGGCGGTCTCCTCTATGCCGCGCCGGGCGTCACACGCGGGCCGGCCCTCGCCCCGGACGGTCTAGGCGTCGCTGACCCGGCCAAGATGCAGATTGTTCACCTGGCGTACTCGCCCAATAACAAGCTGGCCTTCACGGGCTATTACATCGATTATAACGGCAGAGCCGACCAGCTTGCGGGCCTCTGGACAGCCAACGTCAGCAATGGCACGCTGAACAATCTGCGCCCACAATCTCTACCTAAAATGCCCGACGGCATCACCGACCTCCAATGGTCCCCCGACGGCAACAGCCTCATCTACCGCGAGACCATGCCCGCCGACCTGAGCGACTGGAGCTCGCGCTACGACGGCCACTCGCCCTTCCGCATGATGAAGCTGGACCCGTCGTCCCTTAACGGCCAACCGACCGTCTTGTACAACGGGGCGCATTAGCGAGCGGACGAAAGACGAAATGATCAATTGTCATCCTTCGTCTTTCGTCTTTCGTCTTTCGTCCATTGCCAATTCGCGCCTGCCTCTGGTATAATCCTCACTACTCCCTTTCAACGTTTCTACAACTCAGGAAGAGGTGTTTGTATGTCTGGACATAGCAAATGGGCCACGATCAAGCGCAAGAAAGGCGCGGCTGACGCCAAGCGCGGGCAGCTCTTTACCAAGCTGATACGAGAAATCACCGTAGCTGCCAGGGAGGGCGGCGGCGACATCGAGACTAACTTCCGCTTGCGGTTGGCGGTGCAGCGCGCGCGCGGCGAGAACATGCCCGCCGACAACATTCAGCGAGCCATACAACGCGGCGCGGGCAGCGGCGAAGGCGGCGCGAGCTACGAATCTGTCACCTACGAAGGGTATGGGCCTAACGGCGTAGCGATGCTGGTGCAGACCCTCACCGATAACCGCAACCGCACCGTCGCCGAGGTCCGCTCGATATTCAGCAAGGCGGGCGGCTCGCTAGGCGAGGCCGGGTCGGTGGCCTGGATGTTCGA
>JBBSGN010000245.1:0-5242 GCA_038254085.1 Chloroflexia bacterium
AGAACCAGGTTTTAGGGCAAAGCCCCGCCCTGTAGGGCTGGGGTTGTTTACTGTAGAACTTTCGCGCCTACATAGCAACGGCCTGTAGACCCATTCGGCCAGCCTTGCGTCTTTCACCGAGCCGAACTTGACAACAGTACACTCAACCCTTATAATATCTATGTACTCATAAGTGGGAACAGTCACCGTGCAATACAAAGACTATTACAATGTGTTAGGCGTGAAGAGGGATGCCAGCGAGAAGGAGATAAAGTCGGCCTTCCGCAAGCTGGCGCGCAAGTTTCACCCCGACCTGAACCCCAACGACCGCGAGGCCGAGGCCAAGTTCAAAGAAGCGAATGAGGCCTACGAGGTACTTAGCGACCCCGAAAAGCGCAAGAAGTACAACCAGTTCGGCGCTGATTGGGAGCATTATCAGCAGGCCCAGGGCGCGCCCGGCGGCTTCGACTTCAGCAAGTACGCCCAGGGCTATCCTGGCGGCGGAGCCGGCCAGGGTGGCGTGCGCTTCAGCACCGGCTTCGGCGAGATGGGCGGCATGGGCGAGGGCGAGTTCTCGGACTTCTTCGAGATGCTGTTCGGGCGCTCAGGCATGGGCGGCGCGGGCAGGGGCGGCAACGCCTACTACAGCGGCGGGCGCACGCGCACGGTGCCGCGCCAGGGTGAAGACTACGAGCACGACATCGAGGTCACGCTCGAAGAGGCGTTCACCGGCACCCAGCGCGTCTTGCAGATGGAGGCGCCGGAGATTTGCCCAACCTGCGGCGGCATGGGCGTCACCAACAACCAGGTATGCCCCACCTGTCACGGCCAGGGCACTGTAGCGCGCACCAAACGTATCGAAGTGAAGATACCGGCGGGCGTGCATACCGGCTCTCGCGTGCGGGTGGCGGGTGAAGGCGGACAGGGAAGCGGCGGCGGCGGGCGCGGCGACCTCTACTTGCGGGTAACGGTGCTGCCCAACAACCGCTTCGAGCGCAAAGGCGACAACCTGTACACGACCGTCAACGCGCCGCTTTATGCAGCCATGCTGGGCGGCGAAGTAGAAGTGCCCACTCTAAAGGGCACGAAGCTTGCTCTGAAAATACCCGGCGGCACGCAGAACGGACGCACGTTCAAGCTGGGTGGGCAGGGAATGCCCAACCTGAAGCAATCGGGCAAGCGGGGCGACCTGTACGCCAAGATCGAGGTGCAGTTGCCCACGAACCTCAACGACGAGGAAAGGCAACTCTACGGGCAATTAGAACGTATATATAGTGAGCGCAAAGGGGTCCAGCGATGATGCGAAGCGATCCCAAGCGCAGATGGATAGAGGACCGGCAGGACGAAGCCAGCGAACAAAGCCGTTCGGTGGACGAAGCCCGAGCATCTGGGCAGCCCCGCTACGTGATAAGCGTGGCGGCCCAGATACTGGGGGTCCACCCGCAGACGCTCAGGCTGTACGAGCGCGAAGGGCTAGTAGAGCCGGGCCGCACGGGAGGCAAAATCCGCCTCTACTCGGACTACGACCTCGAAAGGGTACGCTCGATTATGCGTCTCACCAGCGACCTGGGCGTGAACCTGGCAGGGGCCGAAGCCCTACTCAATATGCGCGAGCGCATGATGCAAATGCGCCGAGAAATGGAGCAGATACTGAGAGAGATGGAAACACAGTTGAGAGAGTTGAGACGAGAACTGGACGTGGAATGATATGTGATACGTGATGCATAAGGCTTACGGTCATGCATCACGTATCACATACTCGTGGAAAAGCCAACATTCAGCATACTTTCGGTTTATAATCTGGCGGCGAGACCGTCGGGCGATGACAAATCCCAAGCCGATTGTTTGGTGTGGCCGGATAGAGAAGTTATATATAAGAGAAACGGAAGAATAAAACCATGATGAACCGATTTACAGAATCTGCGCAAGAGGCGTTGCAGCGGGCGCAGCAAATAATGTTCGCCAAGCAGCACACGCAGTTAGATGTTGAACATATATTCCTGGCGCTTTTGCAGCAGCGCAACAGCCTGCCGGGCAAGATAATCGCCAAGTTGGGCGGGGATGCGGACCTGATGAAGCGCCGGTTGGAGACGGCTCTGGGCAACATGCAGACCTTCACCGGCGGGCGCAGCACGGCCACAGGCTATATCACCTTGCGCGCCAACCGGGTGTTTCAAGGGGCTGCCGCCGAGGCCGACCGCCTGAACGACGACTTCATCTCGACCGAGCACCTTCTGTTGGCGATTGCCGCCGAGCGGGGCGGGGCCACATCGAGGCTGTTGCAGGAAGCAGAGATTGACCAGGAGAAGATATACACGGCTCTGCGCGAGATACGGGGCGACCGCCGGGTGACCGACCAGAACCCCGAAGAGCACTACGAGGCGCTGGAGCGCTTCAGCCACGACCTGACCAAGATGGCTCGCGAAGGGATGCTCGACCCGGTGATCGGGCGGGCGGACGAAATCCAGCGGGTGATGCAGGTGCTGGTGCGCCGCACCAAGAACAACCCCGTGCTGATCGGCGAGCCTGGTGTGGGGAAGACGGCCATCGCCGAGGGGCTGGCCCAGCAAATAGCTGCGGGCGACGTGCCTGACCTGCTGAAAGGCAAGCGTGTGCTGGCCCTCGACCTGCCCGCGATGGTGGCCGGGTCGAAGTTCCGTGGCGAGTTTGAGGAGCGCCTCAAGACGGTCATAGAAGAGGTCAAGCGCGCTCGCAAAGAGATAATCCTGTTCATTGACGAGCTACACACAGTGGTGGGCGCGGGCGCTGCCGAGGGCGCGCTGGACGCGAGCAACATCCTCAAGCCTGCGCTGGCGCGTGGCGAGTTGCAGTGCGTGGGCGCGACCACCCTCACCGAGTACCGCAAGATCGAGAAGGACCAGGCGTTGGAGCGTCGTTTTGCTCCGGTGTTCGTGGACCAGCCCTCGATTGACGACACGATAGCGATACTGCGCGGCCTCAAATCTCGGTACGAGGAGCATCACAACCTGAAGATCACGGACGAGGCGGTGCAGGCAGCAGTGAGGCTGTCGGCGCGATACATCTCGGACCGCTTCCTGCCCGACAAGGCCATTGACCTGATGGACGAGGCGGCTTCGAAGGTGAGGCTGGCGGTGTTCAACTTGCCGCCTGAGCTGCGCGAGATGCAGAACAGGCTGGACGAGATCGAGCGGGAGATGGAAGCGGCCTCGTCGAACCAGGACTACGAAGAGGCCATGCGCCTCAAGAGCGAGAAGTTGAGTCTGGAAGAAGATTTCGAGACCAAGCGCGCCGACTTCTTCGCCACGCACAACATAGACGAGAGCGTGGACGAAGAGGATGTGGCCGATGTGGTCGCCAAGTGGACCGGCATCCCTGTGAAGAGCATGATGCAGGAAGAGATGACGCGATTGCTCGACATGGAGGGCGAACTGCACAAGCGTGTGGTGGGCCAGCACGAGGCTATCGAGGCCGTGTCGGACGCCATACGGCGCTCGCGGTCTGGCCTTCGTGACCCGCGACGGCCAATCGGCTCGTTCATCTTTGTGGGGCCGACGGGCGTGGGCAAGACCGAGCTTGCGAAGGCTCTGGCCGCCTACATGTTCGGTAGCGAAGACGCTATCGTGCGGGTGGACATGAGCGAGTACGGCGAGCGGCACACGGTTGCCCGCATGATCGGGTCGCCTCCCGGTTACGTAGGCTACGACGAGGGCGGGCAGTTGACCGAGTCGGTGCGGCGGCGGCCATACCAGGTGGCGCTGTTCGACGAGATCGAGAAGGCCCACCCGGAGGTGTTTAATGCGCTGTTGCAGGTGCTGGACGACGGGCGGCTGACCGACGGGCACGGGCGCACGGTGGACTTCAGCAACACGCTGATAATCATGACCTCTAACGTGGGCACGGAGTTCCTGCCCAAGCACCCAGGGTTCGGTTTCAAGCCGGTCGGCTTCGACGAGACCAACGTCAAGGAGGTCGAGAAGCGGGTGGACGATGCGCTGAAGCAGACGTTCAGGCCGGAGTTCTTGAACAGGATTGACGATGTGATCGTGTTCCGCCATCTGACAATGGAGGAGTTGACCGAGATCGTGGACATCCAGGTGGCCGACCTGGCGAGCAGGCTGGCGACCAGTGGTATCAGCCTGAAGCTGGAGCAAGCGGCTAAAGAGCACCTGGCCGAGGTCGGCTACGACCGGACGTTTGGGGCGCGACCACTCAGGCGGGCGATCCAGCGCGAGCTTGAGACGCCACTTAGCAAGCGGTTGCTGAGGGGCGATGTGAAGGCGGGCGAGACGGTGGTGGGGTATGACCCGGAAGAGGGGATAACCTTTATCATCGGGGACCCTGTGGTAGCGGAGGTAGAGCCTGCGGTGGTTGGTGGTCAGTAGCCGGTAGCCGGTTACTGGGACCGGAGTGATGTGAGAAGCCTGGGGATTGCCCCCAGGCTTCTTTTTGTGTGGGGTTTGGGTCTCCTTTCGGGTGGTGCGGTCTCGCGGGCAGGGTGATTACCTGTATGCCCCGGTGTGGGGAATAGTGCCCCTGAGAGCGCAACGCATCTGGTTTGTTGGCGACCTTTCCGGGGTGCTATGGGCGCTGCTCGGTGGGAGCAGGGCATGGCACGCGGGAAAGGACGGCCTATTCGGCTGTTTGGTGCGGGTTTCTCACCCGGTGGCCCTGTGGGGATGGGGTTTTAGCGGAATGACGTGGTAGTTGTGGTGGGGAGTGCCCGGCGGCTGAAGCCGCGGGCAACGGCTGCGAAGCCCGCCTGCGCGGGCTGGGGTTGGGTGCTGTGGGTCATTCTGTTAAGGCGCATCGGCACAGAGGGCTGCTCCGTGGGGAGCGTGGGGACTGTTGGCGACAATCCCCGGAACGCAGGGGCACCAGCGGGACCCTTGTTGTTTACCCCCTATTGCGATTCGGGGGTGTTAGAATGCATTCACTATATATATCCCATTTCGAGGGGGAAATGGGACGCGATCTCGGGATTGTTTTCAACTTTGTATTTTGTATACTGAATTGGAAATGTGGTTAGACCCTTAACCACATGAGCTAAAGTCGCCGATACGAGGTTGGTAGCAACCTTAAGTACGGGATTACGGGGGCGTAGAAAGCTAATAGAAGAAAGCACAGTCGATATTACGGCAAAGCAACACGACTGAAGTTAGTGTAAAATCTGTACTGTAAAATTGGTAATGTGGAGCGGCTGAGGGGGACAGCAGGTCAGGGTGTATCGTTTGAGTAGCTAACAGACAAAAGGAGGAACACCCATGACCTACCAGCCCGATTA
>JBBSGN010000246.1:0-5237 GCA_038254085.1 Chloroflexia bacterium
AACGACCGCACGCGCTCTTCCGCACGGGAGCCGGTCGTCGGTCGTCGGTCGTCCGCCAGACCTCCAACCACTCGTGCCGCTTCGGTTTCGAGGTGTTCTTGCAGTTTGTCCAGCTTCGCGCGTTGGTCGCGCTCATACCCTTCGCGCACAAGCTCGGACAGGAAGTCGCGGGCCTCGTCGTAGTCCATCTCTTCGGACTGCATCTTGTTGATTATATCAAGCGGTAGACCGAGCGAGCGCGACAACTTGCTGTAGTCCAGCGTGCCCTCGCCTGCTATCTCGTAGTACTCGTCCCCGATATGGTAGAACTCTTGCAGGCGTTCGTCCACGTTCTTTAGCTGCGTGTCCAGCCCGCCCTCATAAGCGTCATATGCAAGCTGCTTCAGCTCCTCGGCCAGCCCCAGCGCGTCCCCCTCCTCGGCCAACGGCGCCAGCCGCGACGTGAGGATCGAGCGCAGCAGCCTGCGGATTATATCCTCGGGGAAGGTGTCCTTCAGCGCCTCGAATATCTCGGTATAACCTGCATGGGCAATTCGCTCGCGCTTCCTGGCGCGAGCGTCCTCTCCGGCGTTGGGCACGGCCAACTCCTGCACCTTCTCCCCTATCATCTCGCTGATGATGGGGCGCGGGTCGCCGTCCTTCAGGACGAAACGTCGCTCGTCGTAGATAACGTCGCGGTGGGTGTTTACCACGTCGTCATAGTCCACCAGGTGCTTGCGGATATCGAAGTTGTACCCCTCCATCTTGGTCTGCGCCTGCTCCACGCTGCGGCTGATCATCGAATGCTCTATCGGCATTGTTTCGTCCCACAGGCTCTGGAACAGCCGCGAGTTGACGATGTTCTGGTTCACCCCCGATCGCCGCATAATCTCGTCCTCGATAGAGACATAAAACCGCGACGAGCCATTGTCTCCCTGGCGTCCGGCGCGGCCACGTAGCTGGTTGTCAATCCGCCTGCTCTCATGCCGCTCGGTGCCAATTATGTGCAGACCGCCCACTTCGTTCACCCCGAAGCCCAGGATGATGTCGGTGCCACGACCCGCCATGTTGGTCGCTATCGTCACAGCCCCGCGCTGGCCCGCCTGCGCCACGATGCTCGCCTCGCGCTCGTGCTGCTTGGCGTTGAGGACTGAGTGCGGCAGCCCGCTTTCTTCGAGCATCTTGCTTAACTCTTCCGATTTCTCGATAGACACCGTGCCGACCAGCACCGGGCGGCCCTGCTCGTGCATCTCCTTGATCTCGTCCACCACCGCCTGGAACTTGGCCTTCTCGGTCCTGTAGATGCGGTCCGGGTTGTCCTGCCTTATCATCGGGCGGTGCGTGGGGATCGGCAGCACTTCCAGCTTGTATATCTTGTAGAGCTCCTCGGCCTCGGTAGCCGCCGTGCCGGTCATGCCCGCCAGCTTGGGGTACAGCCTGAAGTAGTTCTGTATGGTGATCGTGGCGAAGGTCTGGCTCTCCGACTGCACTCGTATGCCCTCCTTGGCCTCAATCGCCTCGTGCAGACCCTCCGAGTAGCGCCGCCCCTGCATGAGGCGGCCCGTGAACTCATCTACGATGACCACCTCCACAGGCTGCTTGGGGTTGAGCCGCGCGTTCGCGCTCACTACCATGCCTTCTTGCCACAGCACGTAGTCCTTGTCCCGCCTGAACAGCGCGTGCGCCTTGAGCGCGTTGTCCACACCGTACACCAACTGGAAATTGTCGGGGTGGTATAGATTGTCCACCCTGAAGAACGCCTCGGCTCGGCTGATACCCTCGTCGGTGAGGATGGCGCTGCGGCTCTTCTCATCGAGCGTGTAGTCCACCTCGGGCCGCATCGTCTTGGCGAATTGTGCCGCCCTGATATGCACCTCGGCGGACCCCTCCGACGCGCCTGATATAATCAGCGGCGTGCGGGCCTCGTCAATCAGGATGTTATCCACCTCGTCCACGATGCAGAAGTTATGCGGGCGCTGCACGATGTCGTCCGGCCCGTTGGCGATGTTGTCACGCAGGTAGTCAAACCCGAACTCGGCGTTAGTGCCATAGGTCACGTCAGACATATACTCGGCCTTGCGCTCCCAGGGGGCCATGCCGTTCAGGATCACGCCCACCGACAGCCCCAGCATCTTGTACGCTGGCCCCATCCAGTCACTGTGGAAGGAGACCAGATACTCGTTCACAGTGCATAGGTGCGCCCCACGAGCCGTCAGCCCGTTCAGGTAGAGCGGCGCGACCGCCACCAGCGTCTTGCCCTCGCCCGTCTTCATCTCGGCGATCTTGCCCTCGTGCAACACAATCCCGCCCATAAGCTGCACATCGTAAGGCCGCATCCCCGTCGTGCGCCGCGCAGCCTCCCACACGGTGGCGAACGCCTCCGGTATGAGCGCGTTAAGTACGCCCTGCTCGTCCTTGCGCTGCTCCTTGCGGAACTCGTCCTGCACGGCCTTCAGACGGTCGTGCGCTGCCCGGTCTTCGGCGCGTAGCTCGTTCATAAGCTCGGTGAAGGTGGCCTTTTCGAGCGCGTTTCGCCGTTGCATTAGCTCGGCTACTGTATCCGGTTTCACCGTGACGGGCGCATTGCCGTCGCTGTCCTGCCGCTCCACCTCTTCAAGCAGCGCATCTTGCTCCCTGTCCAACTCTTTGAACCGCCCGGCATATGGCGCTAGTGCCTCGGCACCCACAATATCGGCGACCTTGGCCTGCGTGTCCTGCCAGTAAGCCGTCCGCGCCTCCAATATCCTCGCCCGGAACGCCGCCGTGCGAGCCTGCAACCGCTCCTCTCGCCCCGCAAACTTCTCGGCAAGGTCGGCAATTGCCTCGGCCTGCGCGCCATCGCCAACGGCAGCCGCCGCTATCGCCAGCAGTTCAGCGGTCGCCTGCTCTTCCCAATATAAATCGTCAGCCAGTGCGTCCTTCGGCCCAAGATCAGGCTCCTGCGCCTGGGCGTTATCGCGCCCACGCCGCCCGCGCCCGTCCCCTTGCGCCACCGTTCCCTCGCGCAGTCCCGCCGCCTTGACCTCGGCAGGCAACCTCAACCCCTGCCGCGCCAGATGCTTTATCAGGTCACGCTCATTCAGCGCCCGCACCAACTCCTGGATCGCGGCGTCCAGGTCGGTAGTCGGTATTTGGTTGCCGGCCCTCGACCCTCCATCGGTCGTCGGTAGTCGGTAGTCGGTCGTCATTCCCACAAGCGTCGTCAGCCCGATTCCCCGCCTCAACGCCAGCATGGTCTCGTTTGTCCGCCCGAAGTAGTCCGCCACCTCGCGCCCCAGAAAGTTGGCTGTTGCCTCTACCTGCTTCACCATGTCGTCGGCGGTGGGACGGTTCGGCGGCAGCTTGCCCTTCGGCACGGCCTGCGCAATCGCGTCCCGCAGCCCCGGCCTCGACTCCATTAGCCCCGCCAACTGCTCCCCTAGCTCGTCCAGCAGCGCGTCAATCTCTTCTTCAAGCTCGCGCCGCTCGGAGGGCGGTCGCTGGGTCTTCTCGGCGTTCATAGCGGCAAGCTGCTTGGCATCGGCCAGCAGCACTGATAGATCGCGGCTTGTCCGCTCGCCCTTCTCTATAACCGCGCGCAAAGCATCGGCCTGCCCCACCAGCCTTCGAGCCTCCCCGGCGGCGCTCTCCATCTCCCCCGCCAGGCTGCTCTGCCACTCCGCACCCGCAGCCTCTAGCTCCCGGAACGCAGCCGTGCGTATGCCGCCCGCGAACTCTCGCTCGCTATTGAGCAGCTTCTCAATCTCCACGTTCACCTGCGCCACGATTCGCCGCAAGCGACCCGTCTCTTTGTCTGTATCGTTGAACAGTCCACTAAGCCATCTAGCCATTGTTGTTTCCTTATGAATGAGCGGCGACCGCGCTAGGCAGGTCAACCTCTATGAATCGAGCATCTACGTGGCAAGCTTCAGGAATGGGATCACTGTCTTGCTGCATACCTTCAAAATGGAACTGAAGGGCTTCCTGTATGTTCTGAAGGGCTTCCTCGACGGTGTCTCCTATAGCCCCACACCCAGGAACATCGGGCGCGTATGCGCCCTAATTGTGCTCGCCCTTCTCAACAACCACCAGAAATCTATGCTTCACGATTGTTTCTCCCCTATCTGTGCCTGCCCCAGAATGTTGGTGGCAGTGCCCTTACTTTCATCCTACCTGAAAGTAATTCGCCATCCCCAGCGCCTTGATACTCCCCTCGAGCGCCTTATGGAACGCCGCCGAGTCAACCGTGAGCGCCGCGCCCATCTCGCCCTCTTTGCCCTTCGGCTGGGGAGGACTGGCTATCGGCGATGTTTCCAACTCCGTATACAGCTTATCGGCCAAAGGCAGCGCATCACGCACGTTAGCGAGGCCGCTCGCCGCCAGGGCGTCCTTGTACGCATCGTACACGTCGGCGTCCAGCAATCGCACGTTGGCAAGCTGTATCGCCAGGTACAGGCGGCGTGCCTCTTCTTTCTCCCGGTCCAATGTCTGTGTGGTAAGGGTCGCCAGCCGCTCGATCACGGCCCCCCGGAACACGTCTGCGTGTTCCGTAGATTGCAGCACCCCCAACAGCTTGTTCAGGTTGCGCTCCGATAGGTAGCGGTTAAACATGCTCTCCGACCCCACCAGCATCTGCGCCAAATCAAGCCCCCACCGGCTCTGCGCGCTATACAGCAGAGGGTTAAGCTGCCGCAGCCGCGCCACCACCCACGCATGGTCAGCCACCGTCAACAAGTAAGCTAGTAGCGGCCCCAACGCCTCTTTGTCCCGCGCCCCCGACTTGGCCGCCAATTGCGGAATCTTCTGCCCCAGATGCGCCTCGAAGTGGAGCAGCTTGTGCAGTATCACCCCCACCAATGGCGCTGGGCCGTCGCTCCCCGCCGCGCCAAGCAAGGGGTTATACTCTACTATCACCCCACGCGCTCCCGCCTTCAGGTCCACCAGCGTTTCGCGCGACGGGCGCAGATAAACGTTCTGTCCCCACGCCCCCGCCATCGTCAGCATCAGCCGGTTGAACTCGTCGTGGACCTCGGCAGGCAGCGCCTTGTGCTCGGCCCCCACCCTCGACAGGAGGAAGCGCAGCGTGTCCACACCGATGCGGCAATACCGGCACGGCTCGGTCTGGTGCCGCGTGCTATCGAGGGTGATCCAGCCCGGACATTGTGGCGTGGGGCACTTCACCACGCGGGGGACTTGTAACCGGACGGCCCGCGCCGCCTCACTTGTAGGCATAAAAATAATCGACTCCATCACAAGGCTAACATATGCGACCACACTGG
>JBBSGN010000247.1:0-5228 GCA_038254085.1 Chloroflexia bacterium
CAAACCGGACAGGGGTTCGTGGAGGCTACTGCGGCGTCCACGCCTGAGATGCGGGCCGACGCAGTGGGCGCTATATGCCGCATGGCTGAGGAGCACGGGTTCAACTCGGCGGGGGCGTTCTCGACGAGCGCGCAGGAGCTTGCGGTTGCGAACTCGCTGGGTGTGTTCGCCTACGACACATTCACTGTCGCTAATCTGCTGACAGTAATGATGAGCGAGAACTCGTCCGGTTACGCAGAGCGCACGTCTAAGGACGTGGGGGAGATAGACGCGGAGGAAGTGGCGCGGGAGGCGGTCGGCAAAACTGTGAAGAGCAAAGACCCGTCCGACATAGAGCCGGGCGAGTACACAGTGGTGCTGGAGGAGTACGCAATGGCCGATCTGATCGGGTGGCTGACCTTCACGGGCGGCTTCTCGGCGCTGGCGAAGCAAGAGGGGCGCTCGTTCTTGCGGGAGGGCGAGCAGATAACGGGCGGCAACGTGGGCATCTGGGACGACGGCAACGACCCGCGCGGCCTCCCTATCGGCATAGACTTCGAGGGGGTCGCCAAGCGCAAAGTTCAGATAATCGAGAAGGGGATAGCCGAAGAGCCGGTGTACGACAGTTTCACGGCGGGCCGCGAACCGGGCAAGCACTCGACCGGCCACGCCCTGCCCGCGCCTAATATATGGGGACCGATGCCTACCAATCTCTACATGGCGACAGGCGACACGCCCAAAGAGGAGTTAGCGATAGGCATAGAGCGCGGCATCTGGGTCAGCCGCTTCCACTACCTGAGCATTGTCCACCCCCTTCTGACGATCCTCACAGGCATGACCCGCGACGGCACCTTCCTAATCGAGAACGGCGAGATCACCCGGCCTGTGAAGAACCTCCGCTTCACCCAGAACATCCTGGAGTGTTGGCAGAACGCCCAGTTCTCGGACACACAGAAGCTGCACAAGGGCTACATAGGCGGCTTGATGGTCCCGGCGGCGCAGATAGGGTCGTTCAGGTTCGTGAGCGGCACGCAGTTTTGATTGGCCGGTCTTTAGCGGTGAATCCAGGGCAACACAGAGGCGATTTGCGAGAGGGCGATCTCGGCGGCTTGCTCTCCGACGGCCTCATATGCTCGGCCCTGGGTAAACTTGCGCAGACCCCAACCGACTATGGTCGCACGCGAGAAGAGAGGCTCGATGAGTATGGTGGCGGTGGCCGCCGTCTCGCTAAATATCTTGCTCTGCATGATCTCGATAGAGCGGGTGACCGCCTGAAATACCGAGGGTGGGCGACCGGCAATAGCGGCAGTCGTGGCGCCGGTTACGGGTATAGCCGAAGGAGTAGACAGTTTCACTGCCACCACCACATCGGCCCCAAGCCCGGCCACTACGTTACTGGGCACCGGATTGAGAATGCCGCCATCCACGAGCATGAACGGACCCATCCCGACAGCCGGGTAGACGCCCGGTATGGACATGCTGGCAAGGAGCGCGGGCCAGATGAGGCCTCGCTGGAATATCACCTCGCGCCCGGAAGTAAGATCGGCCGCAACCACTGCGAGGGGCATGTCCAGGTCTTCAAAGCGCGTATCACCGAAGGCGGTCTGTAGACCGGCCCGCAAGCCCGCGTTGGAGAGAAAGCCTGCGGTGGGCAGGCCGGGACGGAAAGTGGCCCCACCCACCTTGTCTACGACGACCCCAATCTCTTCCGGGTTGCGGCCCATAGCCACCAGCGTGCCCACACCCGAGCCGATGCTTGTGCCCGCCACGTAATCTATAGGCACCCCTTCGCGCTCCAGGACACGTAGCACACCGATGTGCGCGTACCCTTTCTCACTGCCCGCTCCCAGAGCCAGGCCCACCTTGAGACCCGCAATGTAGCGTGCTGCCCAACCCAGCGCCTGCCCGGCCGGTGTGTTAGCAGGCAAGGTTCCGACGAGTAGCGCCTCCGTATCGGGATCGGCCAAGGGCGGGACACGCAGAACCCCATCCTTCTCGGGGCGTGGCGCATGTTTCTCCCTGGTCCACCCCTGGATCGTATGCCCAGGCAGAGCATAGCTATCCGCAGGAAGCGATGCTCCCACCCCAACCAGCGTCAGTTGCCTGCCACCAACATCTTTGGGGGTCTCGTCTGCCATCTGCACCAGCACGTAGCTATAGGTGTGAGCCAGTTCATCCACCGTGCCAGACAGCGAAAGCGGGTCGAAAGAGCCGGTGGGGGAGGCAAGTATCAAGTGCGCTCGGGCATCGGTTGTGGCCGAGGGGAGATCGAACGGAGGCTCCATGCTGGCCCGAACGGAGGCGAAGGCAGCCAGATCGTCGGGTAGGTGGTCGGCCACAAAGAGGAGTAAGACCGGCGTGCGTGTGTGCCAGGCCAAACTGCACGCCAGCGCGTATCCGAGCAGTGGTGGCGCGCCGTTGTCGTCCAGCACAACGACTCTGCCACTTTTTTCATCAGGTGAACGGCGACGGGAGCGCATGGGTCTTCGTGAAATGTCTTGCTGTCGGTGGAATAAACGGAGGCGCCCCATTATAGGTGGGCCTTGCGAGGAGTGTCAAGCGGTATCTTAACCGTGGTGGAAGCTCTTCGTAACGCTGGCCGTAACGATTGAAGGACGAGCTGGTGGTATAACTTGGTAGAGAGAAGCAACCGACCTCCGGCGCCGCTTCCGGTTATCGGCGTGGGAACCGCGCCTACAACACACCCCTAGTAGGAGCAAACGATAGATGGGGCAAGCAGAGAGCATCCACGCGTTCAAAGAGACCCCGCTGATTGGCAGCGCCTGGGCCTTCACGAGGGACCGTCTCGGGCTGCTATCACAGGTAGCCGAAAGCTCCGGTGACATAGGCTGCTTCCACGTTGGGCCGGTTCGTGTCTTGCTGCTCAACTCCCCGGACCTGGTTCGCTCAGTCCTTGTCGAGCAAGAGGACGCCTTTGACAAGGGCTGGGTCTTCCGGCATATACCGCGCTCGATCCTGGGTAATGGCTTGCTGTTCAGCGAAGGCGAGTTTCATTTCCGCCAGCGCAGGCGCGTTGCGCCCTCGTTTCAGCCGCGCAACATCGCGCCCTTTGCAGATATAATCGTGGCGACTGCCGAGCAGGAGCAGCAGCGATGGGAGGATAACAGGATTATTGACCTCGGCTGGGAAATGGGCAGGTTGGCCCATAACATTCTCAACGTAGTCCTTTTCGGAGCGCACCTATTTGACGAGAACGATGCCCTGGGAAAGATCATCAACGTTCCCATGCGGTCGGCAAGGGATGTGTCGTTGGGTCTCCTGATGCTCTCTCTCGGTCTGCCAATGCCGGGCAGCGCGCGCGTCCGCCGGGCGATAATGCAGACCCGTAGGCGCATCGAGGCAATGATCCGCGCCCGGCGTGCCAGCAAGGAGCATTGCGACGACCTGCTGGCCGCTCTCATGGCAGCAAGGGGCAAGGACGGCAAACAGATGAGCGACGAAGAGGTGCGCGACGAGGCATTTACCCTTTTCGTGGCCGCGCACAGGAACACCACCGACGCGCTCTCTTGGTGCTTATGCTTATTAGCAGCGCACCCCGACAAGCAGGACAATCTCCGAAGGGAGGCACACACGGCATTGGGTGGTCGCCCGGCCACCCACGCCGACTTACCCAAGTTCCCGTATGCCTTGCAGGTGTGCAAGGAGGCCTTGCGTCTTTACCCACCCGCCTACATCATAGGCCGGACAGCTTTAGGCCCGGTCCAGGTCGGCGGCCATGCTATGCGGAAGGGGGATGTGGCCCTTGTTTCGCCCTATACCATGCACCGCAGGCGGGATTTCTATCCTCAACCGGACAGCTTTGATCCTGGGCGCTTCACTCCGCCCAACGAAGCCCTGCTGCCTCGCCATGCTTATATACCTTTTGGAGCAGGTCCGCGTGTCTGCATAGGCAACCACTTCACTTTGATGGCCGTGCATTTACTCCTCGCTACTCTGGCCCAGCGTGTCAGCTTTGCATTCGCGCCCGGCTACAGACTGGAGCCCGAGATCGTGTTTACCCTCAGGCCGAAGCGCGGCAGCAAGATGATAGTACGCCGTGACTGACGGGTTTTTCACGTCCCCAGCGTCTGCACCAACTGGCCCACCTGTTGCGGGACCGTGTTGAACGGGTTGCGGACGACGACAGTCTGGTTGCGATGGGGGCCGACCGATACGATGCTGATGGGGGTCTGAAGGAGCTGGCAAATACGCTCTATGTACAGGCGGGCGTTTTCGGGGAGGTCTTTCCAGCGCTGGGCGTGCGAGGTGTCGGTCTTCCAGCCGGGGTGTTCTTCGTATTGCGGCTCAACCGTCTCCAGGATTGACAGTTCCGAGGGGATGTGGCTCAGGTGGGCGTCGTGTACCTTGTAGGCGGTGCATATCTTGATGCTGTCGAAACGGTCTAGGGCATCCAGGCGGGTGAGCGCCACGCCGGTGAGACCGTTCAGTTGGGCCACGTAGCGGCCCGCGACGGCATCGAACCAGCCCACCCGGCGCGGGCGGCCCGTGACAGTGCCGTACTCCCCGTGCCCGGCCCCACCCTGGTCGCGCAGGAAGTCGGCTAACTCGCCCGTTATCTCTGTCGGGAAAGGCCCAGCGCCCACCCGCGTCTGGTACGCCTTGTACACGCCCAGGATGGCGCTCAGTTGGTTAGGTGGGGTGCCAGAGCCGCCGCAGAGACCGGCGGCGCTGGGGTTGCTGGACGTGACGTAGGGGTAGGTGCCGAAGTCGAGGTCGAGGAGGGACGCCTGCGCGCCTTCCAGTACGATGCTACGCTTGTCGGCGATAGCGCGCGCAATCACAAGCTCAGTGGGGATTATGTGCTTGCGTAGGCGCTGCCCCTGCTCGACTAGGCGCAGGTAGATGTCGTGCATATCGAGAGGTTTAGCGCCATAAATCTTGGTCAGTATCTCGTTCTTGGCGGGGAGGACCGAGGACAGGCGGGTGAGCAACGCTTCTTCGTACAGCAGGTCGCCCATGCGTATGCCCACACGGGCGGTGCGGTCCACATAGGCGGGGCCGACGCCTCGGCGGGTTGTGCCGATGTTGCCGGACCCGGTGAGGGCGCGGGCGTCCTCTTCCAGGCCGTCGAGCATCTTGTGGTAGGGCATGATCACGTGGGCGCGGTCGCTGATGAGGAGGCGCGAGATGTCCACGCCCGCGATCTCTAGCTCGCTCATCTCCTGGATTAGCACGTCGGGGTCAACCACCACGCCGTTGCCTATGACGGAGACGGCCTGGGGGTTGAA
>JBBSGN010000248.1:0-5225 GCA_038254085.1 Chloroflexia bacterium
CCCTTCGTGGCTGCGTATGTAGGCCAGCGCCTTTTTATTGGCAGGCGACAGAAACTCTATATCCCCGCGCCCAAACACCGGATATTGCTTGCGAACATGGATAATCCGCTTCATCCAATTGAGCAGGCTCGTATCGGTGCGTTGCTCGGCCTCTACGTTGACCGCCTGGTAGCTGTACACAGGGTCGTTGATTACCGGGCTGTACAAGCGGGCAGAGTCGGCCCGCGAGAAACCGGCGTTGCGGTCGCCGCTCCACTGCATCGGCGTGCGTACGCCATCGCGGTCGCCCAGGTAGATGTTGTCGCCCATCCCTATCTCGTCGCCGTAGTAGACGGTCGGCGTGCCCGGCAGGCTGAACAGGAGGCCGTTCAGTAGCTCTATCTGGCGGCGGTCATTGTCCACGAGCGGAGCCAGCCTGCGCCGTATGCCCACGTTAATCTTCATGCGCGGGTCTTTGGCGTACTCCCCGTACATGTAGGCCCGCTCTTCGTCCGTGACCATTTCCAACGTCAATTCGTCGTGGTTGCGCAGGAAGATACCCCACTGGCAGTTCTCCGGTATCCTGGGCAGCTTAGTGAGAGTGTCAACGATAGGTTGGCGATCCTCCATGCGTAGCGCCATAAATATGCGCGGCATGAGCGGGAAGTTGAACGCCATATGGAACTCGTCGCCGTCGCCGAAGTAGGGGAGCAGGTCAACCGGCCACTGGTTGGCCTCGGCCAGCAGCACTTTGCCCTCGTAGTGCTTGTCGAAGTCGGCTCTCAACTCCTTGCAATATTCGTGCGTCTCCGGCAGGTTCTCGCAGTTGGTCCCTTCGCGCTCGTACAGGTATGGCACGGCATCGCATCGGAAGCCGTCTATGCCCATGTCCATCCAGTAGCGCATCACCTTGAGCATGGCCTGGCGCACCGCCGGGTTATCGTAGTTGAGGTCCGGTTGGTGGCTGAAGAAGCGGTGCCAGTAGAACTGCTTGGCTACCGCGTCCCAGGCCCAGTTAGAGGTCTCGGTGTCGGTGAATATAACGCGCGCGCCCGTGTATTTCTCCTGGGTGTCGCTCCAGACGTAGTAATCGCGCTTGCTTGGGTCGCTCGACGCGCGGGCTTCTTGGAACCACTGATGCTCGTCGGACGTGTGGTTCAGCACCAGGTCGGCCAGCACCCGCAGCCCCCGTTTGTGCGCCTCCTCCAGTAGAGCTTTGAAGTCGGCCACATCGCCGTAGATCGGGTTGACCTCGTAGTAGTCCGCAATGTCGTACCCGTCGTCGCGCAAGGGCGATTTATAGAACGGCAGCAGCCACAAGCAATCAACCCCTAGATCTTGCAAATAGTCAAGCTTCTCGGCCAGCCCCCGCAGGTCGCCGATGCCGTCGTTGTTGCTGTCGAAGAATGACTTGACCGGAACCTCGTATATTATGGCGTCTTTGTACCAGTAGTTATCGGGCATTATTCCTCCTTTGTGATGGACGAGGGACGACCAACGACTGATGAGTTGTCAAGTACGAAACGTCACTACCAACTACTTCGGTCGTCCCTCGTCGGTCGTCCTTCGTCGGTCCTTCGTCCTCTCCACCAACCTCTCTCGGAAAGCGGCTAGCAATAATAGCGCCGGCGATTGCCATCGCGGCCAGGCCGAAATAGACCCACCATAGGCTGCTTGCCAGGGCATCCGCCAGGGCGTTCCGTACTGCCGGGGCCAGCGTGGGACGCACCGCCAGGTCGAACAGGGCGTTCACCGGGCCAAGCGAGGGGTCGGACCCCGCCTTGAGAGCCGACGGGGGCATCTGGCTCACCAATGTCTGAACGGGACCGGACGCGAGTTGAGGCGCAAGCGTGGCGACAAGCACCGCGCCAAGCACGGTCGCTCCTACCGTGTTGCCCATGTTGCGGAAGAACTGCACCGAGGCCGTCGCTATGCCCCGTTGCGACCAGGGCACCGAGATTTGCACCGCAATCAGCATTGAGGTCGTGCTCCACCCGAAGCCCAGGCCAGCCACGAACGACGACACCAGGATCACCATGCTTCTCGCCGCATCGTTGCCCGATATAGCAGGCACGCGAATAAAGAGCAAGAGCGAAGCCCCCAGCATAAGCGTGAGCATCCCACCCAGGGCCAGCGTGCGGAACGGCACGCGCTTGAGCAGTTTTCCCACTAATGAGCTTGCTATAGGCCAGCCGATAGAGAGCGGCGCAACTATCAGCCCCGCCTCGATGGGACTGCCGCCCCACGCGCCTTGCACAAGCAGAGGCACATAGGCCGCGAAGCCGATTAGCACCCCACCCGCCAGTATACCCACCAGGCTCGGCACAGCTATTATCGGGCGCTTTATCAGGTTGAACGACAGAATGGGGGCAGGTGCTCGGCGCTCGATAAAGCCGAACAGCCCCAGCAATAAGACCGCACCCGCAATGGCTCCAAGCGTGAGAGGCGACAGCCACCCTCCATGGCCGCCCGATTGCAGCGCAACCAGTCCCAGCCCCAGCCCGATCGTGAGGGTGACAGCCCCCGCTATGTCCACCTTCTGCCTCGTGTGAACGCGCGGCTCGCGCAAGTATAGGAAGAGGAGCAGCGCCGACAGGACGCCCACCGGCACGTTGATAAAGAAGACCCACCGCCAGTCGAAGAACTGCACGATGCCCCCGCCTATTAGCGGTCCCACCAGGCTCGACACACCCCACACCGAGCTAAAGACGCCTTGCAGCCGCGCGCGCTCTTCCACGCCGAATAGGTCGCCTACGAGCGTGAGCGATACGGGCATCACCGCGCCGGCTCCCAACCCTTGCAGCGCCCTGAACGCTATCAGCGAGGGCATGTCCCAGGCCAGCCCACACAGCGCCGACCCCAGGATAAACATCCCCGACCCGAACATGAACACCGGCTTGCGCCCGTACATGTCCGACAGCTTGCCATACAAAGGCACCGTCGTAGTAGAGGTCAGCAGGAACGCCGATACCACTAGTGAATAGAGCGGCAGCCCACCCAACACCCCCACAATCGTGGGCAGCGCCGTCGCTACTATGGTGCCGTCCAACGCCGATAGGGCGGTCGCCAGTATCATCCCCATGATCACCAGCGGCCTATTTAGCGCGACCGAGCGCACCTCGACGGAGGGTTGAACGGCCTCGGCCTCTTCTACTATGCCAACTTCCAAGCGATTCCTCTATAGAGCGAATGAGTGGAGTGGTGATAGATTACCATATTAGTGGATTACCGGCGGTTGGAAAGGGAAAACGCAATATGAGATAATTATATAAGACCCTCCACCAAAAATACATCTTCGGACTGAGTTAGCATCTCGCTTCATTTCGTATACTATAAAGTCCGAGACCAAAAACTCCGTTATAAGAACTCCATTATAGGAGAAAACTCCTCTTGCACGACCTTAAAACGCTCATACCGTATCTCGCCAGGCACAAGGGGCTACTCATCTTTGGGTTGAGCATCACGATAATCAGCACGGCCCTTGCCCTCACGCAGCCCTATCTGCTAGGCAGCGCCATAGATAAGCTCCAGCATAACCACCCCAGGGACGAGGTTATCGCGCTGGCCGGGATTATCCTGCTGTTTGCCGCTGCCCAGAGCGTGGTGACATTCTTCGTGCGCTTCACGATCAACCGCGTGTCGCGTGAAGTCGAATACGAACTGCGTAATGACCTGTTCGCCCACCTCCAGAGGATGCAGCAGAGCTTCTTTCAGAACGTGCATACGGGCGACATTATGGCCCGCGCCACCAACGACATGAGCGCCGTGCGCGCTTTCCTCGGCCCCGGCATCACCAACAGCGCCTCCACCATCTTCATGTTCATCATCGCCTCCGTCCTCATGCTCACCATCAACGTGAAGCTGGCCCTGATCGTTATATTTTTCATGCCCCTGGTCAGCGTGGCCTTCGTCGTGATTGGCCACCGTATGCACGACCGCTTCGAGGAGGTGCAGGCGCAGTTCAGCAACATGTCTACCTACGCGCAGGAGAACTTTTCAGGCATACGTGTGGTCAAGGCATACGCCCAGGAGGAGTACGAGGTCAAGCACTTCGCGCAGGCCAGCCGCCACTACGTTGACCGCGCCCTCGCATACCAGCGCCTGAACGGACTCTTGTGGCCGATGATGTCGCTCGTGCTGGGGTTGGCGGCGATGGCGATCCTCTACGTGGGCGGCACCGAGGTGATAGCAGGGCAACTCACGCTGGGCCAGTTCGTGCAGTTCAACGGCTACCTCCTCATGCTCAGTTGGCCGATGATAGCGCTGGGCTGGGTGGTCAGCCTGTACCAGCAGGGCGCAGCTTCGATGGGCCGTATCCGCGAGCAGATGAGCCACCAGGCGAGGGTCGCCGACAGCGACCGCACCCTCCCCATCACCGGCATAAAAGGCGATATCCGCTTCGACCACGTATCCCTCAGCTACGACAAGCAACAGGTGTTGGACGACGTATCGTTCCACGCCCCGGCGGGCAGCACGCTCGCTATAGTCGGCGCAACCGGCGCGGGAAAGACCTCTATCGTCAACCTGATCGCCCGCGTATACGAAGCGCAAGAAGGCCGCGTGCTGGTGGACGGCGTGGACGTGCGGCAGATACCCCTCGCCGTGCTGCGGCGTAACATCGGCTACGTGCCCCAGGATACTTTTCTTTTCTCCACATCCCTCACCGAGAACGTGGCCTTCGGTGTGGACGAGCCAGAGCCGGCGCGGGCAGAACAGGCTGTAGGAGTGGCCCGTCTCAGCCAGGACGTGGACCAGTTTCCAAGCGGCCTCGACACCGTGATAGGCGAGCGTGGCGTGACGCTGTCGGGCGGTCAGAAGCAGCGCACCGCCCTGGCCCGCGCTATCATGCGTGACCCCGCCATCCTGATCCTGGACGACTCGCTCTCCAGCATAGACACCCACACCCAATCGGAGATATTGGCCGGCCTGCGCGGGATCATGCAGGGCCGCACCAGCATCATCATCGCCCAGCGCATCTCCACCGTAAAAGACGCCGACCAGATACTGGTCCTGGGCGATGGCAGCATAATCGAGGGCGGCACCCATGCCGAACTGGTGGCAGCGCGGGGCGTCTATGCAAGCATGTACAGGCGGGAGTTGCTTACGACAGAGTTGGGGATAGAGGCCAGTTAGGATGAACAGCAACCCGCTACCCTCTGCCATTCTGGGCGGAGTGAAGAATGACAAGAGACATTGAGTTCGTCTTTCGTCGCCCTCTATTTATGGGAGGGCTTGCAAGAAATCTA
>JBBSGN010000249.1:0-5208 GCA_038254085.1 Chloroflexia bacterium
AAGCATATTCCGAGATATAGTTGGCGGCATCATTGGCAAACTCAACCGTGCGGAGCAGTTCGTTCGCTTGCTCAGGAGTAGGTTCAAGTTTGACGGCAACGGTCAACTTCATACCTCTATTATACACCTTTTCTCAAGACTGGAAAAGAAGGAGGAAAAAGGTCGCTTCCTCCCCATAGCTGAAGCTAGGGGTCTCTGCGTCTCTAATATTCGATGAATGAATAATTACCGGCCACTGCTTACTTCGGTCGTCGGTGGTCGGTCGTCCGTCATCGGTCACAGCACCATCATCGCATCACCGAAGCTGTAGAAGCGATAGCGGTTCTCGACTGCCTCAGCGTAGGCACGCATGACCAGATCGCGTCCGGCGAATGCAGACACGAGCATCAGTAGGGTGGTGCGCGGTAGGTGGAAGTTGGTGATGAGCGCGTCCACCAGGCCGAACCTATAACCTGGGGTTATAAAGAGGCCGGTCCAGCCCTCGGTGGCTCGCACTTCCCGGCCTGTGCGGTCCGTGATGTTCTGTAGGCTCGCCACCGTTTCAAGCACGCGCACGCTCGTCGTGCCCACTGCCACCACCCGGCCACCGTTCGCTCTGGCCTTGTTGATCGCCGATGCCGTCTCCGGGGGCAGGAAAAACCACTCTTTGTGCATAGGGTGTTCTTCGATGCGCTCTTCATGCACGGGCCGGAAGGTGTCAAGGCCCACGTGCAGAGTAACCGTAGAAAAGGCCACGCCTTTCTCCCGCAACTCGTCTATGAGTCGCTCGGTGAAATGGAGGCCGGCGGTCGGGGCGGCTGCCGAGCCTTCGGTGCGAGCGTACACCGTCTGGTAGCGCTCAGGATCGCTAAGGGCCTCGTGTATATAGGGAGGCAGCGGCATCTGGCCTAGCGCGTTCAGCAGGGGACGCGGCGGCCTGTCGAAGCGCAGGACCCTGCCTCCCAGTTCCGTGCGCGATACCACCTCGGCCTCCAACTGTGGCCCGTTGTCGAGGCCGAAGCGCAGTCGCGTGCCCTCGTGAACTCGCCTGCCGGGGCTTATGAGCGCCTCCCAGGTGGCCGGTTCAGCACCCACTTCTTCCGGTTGGGGCAATGGCCTGAGCAAGAGCGCCTCTACCCTGCCGCCCGTTGGCACTTTATGCCCAAGCAAACGAGCAGGCAGCACGCGACTCTCATTGGCTACCAGCAGGTCTCCGGGCCGCAGATATTCTATCAGGTCGTAGAACTGCCGGTGCTCTATCGTTCCATCGGAGCGGTGGATCACCATCAACCGCGAATGATCTCGCGGCTCGATGGGCGTCTGGGCTATCAGTTCAGGGTGCAAAGCGTAATCAAACTCATAGGTGAGCATAGTGACATTATAGACGATGGGTGGTGTATGAAACACAATGCGTGATGCGCGAATATGAGCAGCAGCAATATGGTGCGATTCTTGCTACATGGTTTGTTTTATATGACCGCCAACCGCCTCTATCCCCACAACTCTAGGACGATGGAAGGTAAAAAGAACGACGAATTAGCGTCTGACCAGCAGACTGATGTTTCCGCACAGGCGACAAGCCCGCCGGGCAAATCGATGGGCGCGACCTATCGTGCCGGACAGACAGCGGCGCTTGCTCATATCGCCCAGCTAATACAAGCCACACCTCATGCTAATGACACCATCGAGAAGGCGGTGTTGGAGGTAGGCAACCTGTTCCAGGCGGTTATGGGCGGGCTGTTCCTGTATGAGCAAGAGCGCGAGTTGAAGTATCAGGCCGGCTTCGGTTTCTCTCCGGGCTTTATTCGGGACATAGAAGAAGTGAACAAGACCGACCTCGCTATCCGCTACGTCTCTGGGATCACCTCGCCGCTTGTAGCCCCTGACGCCCGGAGCGACCCCTCGACCCTAGCCATTGGCAAGGCCGCGACCTCGGACGGTATAGTAACCCTTGCTTGGTCGCCTTTAATTAGCGGGGGCGAGACGCTAGGACTGCTCCTGTTGTGCCACAAAGCCGAGCGCCCTTACAGCAGCGACGACCTCGGTTTGCTGCAAATGCTAGTGGCACTACTTGCCCTCACCGCTGCCAACACTCGTCTCGCTGCGTCGCCTCGATCAGCAGATGGGACCAAAGATCGCCTCTTCAATGTGTTAAGTCACGAATTACGGACCCCTTTGACCTCTATCATGGGTTTCACGCAAATCGTCAGGAAGCGACTTGGCAATGCTCAGGCGCCCGACACGCGAGTGTTAAGCCAACTGGACGTTATCTGGGCGCAGGCGCAACGCCTCAACCGGATCATAGACACCTTTGTTGACATCGCGAACATCGAGCGCGGCGATTTCACGATCAGTCACGGCAGGGTCGAGTTAGGCTCGGTGTTGCGCTCGGCTGTGCGCCAGGCCAATGCCCAGGCGACCACGCAGCCCCAAATCAACGCCGATATACCGGATAACCTCGTCTGGGTGCATGGCGATGCGAAGCGACTTGAGCAGGCGTTCGGCCACATACTGGCGAATGCGATCCGCTACTCGCCAAGGGATCGCGCTGCCGAACTGGCCTGCGCGATGCCGGGGCCGGAGCGCGAGGTCACGGTGACGATAACAGACTGGGGGCCTGGCATCCCGGCCAACCGCCGCAAGGAAGTATTCGACCGCTTCTCAAGCGAGGAGGCGTCCGCCGGCGGGCTTGGCGTGGGCCTCTACATAAGCAAGACCATCATAGAAGCGCACGGCGGTCGCATCTCCCTCCAAAGCGACGTGGGCAAGGGCACCACGATGTCGGTTGTGTTGCCGGTCTAGGGCTAAAACGTAAAACGTAATGGGCATTCCTTACGTTTCACGTATCATCGGTTGTGGAACAGCAGCCGGAACACCCATAGCGACAAGCTTTGCCAGGCTAACGTAGCCCCTAGCAGCCAGACCAGGGCTGTGTAGGGGTGCGAGCCTCTAGCTCTGGCGAGGAGAGCTAATAGCCATACGCCCGCGACCAACGCAATGGCGGGGAGAGCGTACCAGAACTCCTTGAGCGCCTGGTCCACCCAGAAATCGGCAGCCGTGAAGAGCGGGAACGTAAGCAGCCATGCGCCTATCCATATGTGCTGCCAGGGGACCGCTCGTCTACCCGCGAAGTTCCAAGGCCGCCGCGCCGCCATTTCTGGCGCTATAATCCCGTAGCTTTTATCTCTGCCGTTTTTTCCAGTGGACTTATCGGTCCGGTAGACAAGCTCTTTACCCCGGAGAAATACCCACAAGGCCCCGGCCAGCGCCAGGGCGTAGATGATAGAGAGATCGTAGGCTTGCATCGCGCCGCCCAGATGGGTGACGAGAAAATCCCACACCGTTGGCCTGAGAGTGGTTAGCTTGCCTTGCTCTTGTATCGCTTTGCCGAAGGTCGGAAAGGTCTCCTGGAGTACGTCGCCGATGTAATGCCCATAATAAATGAGCAAGCTGAGAAGGGTCGCCACGAACGCCGACAGAAGCAGCGCCGCCCACCGCTTTCGCTCGGCGGGGGCGGCTATCCACCCTCCAACCACCAACATGCCAACGAACAAGCCCGTGTAGACGGCGCTCACGGTGTACGACAGCATTGCCAGGGTGAGAGCGGCTGTGGAGGCGGACCATACAGCGGGCCGTGTGAAGCGGGTCCAGAAGAGACAGGTTATCGCCACCCACAGCGTCACGAGCCACAGCGAGAGTTGTGTGGGCCAGTTGCCCCACTGTTGCAGCAGGAAGGTAGCCGGGATAGCCGAGTAGACCGCCGCCGCGACCAGCGCAGTGCGGGCTGCCCGCCCCGCAGGCGCCTCCTCCCGGACGCTATACAGGCCGCTACGCCCGCTACTGAAGGCCAGCCCGATGATGAAGACGAGCGGGGTCTTAAGCGCGTCCAGGATACCGGTGGCCACGGCCACCGACTGGGAAAGGGATATGGGCAACCAGGCTAAGGGGGCGGCCACCACGTAGAAGAAGGGCGAATAAGGAATGAAGGCCCGCGCCGAACCCCACTCTTCTTTGGGCATCACCGCGAATGACAGGCTCTTGCCGAAGTACTGCTCCCACGATCTTCCCCCGGCGAAGAACTCGGACATGTAGGTTATATACTTGAGGTGGAAAGGCGCGTCTATAATAAAACTGCCAGGGTAGAGCAGGCCACCCACCTTCAGGGCCACCGCCGCGATCACCAGCCCGCGCAGCCCGGCCCACGCCCATTCAGGCAGAGAGCTAGCGCCTCGCCAGCCTGCCACCCACACGACCCACCTGGTTAGGACTTCGCCGAGCAAGCCGACCAGCAGCGCCAACCCGAAGGTCACTACTAGCTGGACAGTGTAGATCGTGAGGAGCAGGCGTTGCACGCCTATCACCCCGGCGCAGGCCAGCAGAAAGAGCAGCACGAGTAGTGCCGATGCGCGGGGTGTTACCCACACGACCCTCAGCATCAGGAAGAGAAGGACCGCAGAGAGGAGCAGCCACGCGATCTGCGGAACGGCGGGAAGCATGAGGCTGGTGGGAAGCACCACCCGTGCGAAGTCGGCGATGAAGCCGAGGTCGCGCCTGTCGCCCGCCGCCTTGAAGGTGGGCGATGTAAAGTCGAGGCGCAGGTCGCTCGAAGCGTCTACCCAGGCTGGGTCTACAGTGACGGTATAGGAGGCGCTTTCTGGAGAGAGGGAGAGTGCGGGCACAGGATGGCCGTTCACCGCCACGCCCACCTTGAGCGGGGCGCTGTCATGGCCCCGGCCACTGCTCAATTGGAGCAAGACCGGGAAGGGCGAGAGCGGCTTGCCGATGCCTGGGAAGACAAGTGTACTGTGCGCCCCGCTCCACCGGAAACTGGCCTGCCCGCTCTGCTCAGGCGCGTAAAAGCCAGGCGTGTAGGGGTCGTCGAACCCCTGCCCTATATTGACCGTGAGCGGCCTATGGCTCTGATAGGCGACAGCCAGCGCAACGAATCCGATGCCCAAAGCGAGCCCCAGAGGACGCTCTCCCAGCGCCCGCAAGCACACCGACATCCAGCGCAACCAAAGCCGCCGTATGAGCGCGTCCGCCTCTCGAAGCTGTAACCTATCTGCTATCTCTACAATCTCCAAAACTCATAATTCATAACTCATAATTCATAACTCATCGAGAAACTCCTTTGAGACCCCTTGCTTTAGCTATGGGGTAGGCGCACAAAAGTTCGCCTTTAGGCCCGTTCTGTGGTATAATATTAGTGGGAAAGGCACTCTCCTTGTG
>JBBSGN010000250.1:0-5173 GCA_038254085.1 Chloroflexia bacterium
CGGTGGCCGGGAAAGACGACGGGCCAAGAGGATTTACCGCGAGCGCCGTGTCATCTCTGTCGCTGGAGCCCCGGATGCTGCTGGTATGCCTGAACGAGAACTCGACTACGCTGCCCCTGGTACGGGACGTGGGCAGCTTCGCGGTCAACATCCTATCTGCGACCCAGCAGGACATCGCCCAGCAGTTCGCTACTCGTATGGGCGACCGTTTCGTGGGGCTGCGTTGGCGACACGGTGCTGAGACCGGCGCGCCCATTATTGACGGCTCATTAGCCTACGCCGAGTGCCGACTGACCGACACCTGCAAGGGCGGCGACCACGTTATACTGATGGGCGAAGTAATCGCGGGCGACGCACACGAGGCCGAGCCGCTCCTCTACTTCCGAGGCCGCTACGGCAAGTACGATGCGGTAGTCGCGCCTGTCGTACACCCAGCGGATATTTGGGAGATATGGTGATGACCGACGACCGACTACGGTTACTGTTCGTCCTTCATCTCGACCGTCACCCCGTCGGTCGTCCGTAGCTGGTGGCCCTTCGTCCATTTTACAAAGATTTTACACACTTCTTACTACGAATCAGCAATGAAAAGCGTACAATGTAATAGACGACGGCATAATCCCATTGGCTCGGCTCGTTGCCGGGCGATGTTATAAGACAGTATTACGGAGGATAAAGAGTAGATGAAACGGACAAAGTTATATCTCGGTTTGGGCATAGTAATAGCGGCGTTGGCGACTTTCGGCGTGCCCTTACCCTGGGGGGTGGCGGGCGCGCAGGCTCCCACTAAGACCCAGGCCCCAAGCGCCCAGACGGCCCCCGCAGGCCCGCACCCGACGCGCCTCATGGGTAAAGTTAGCTCGATATCGAGCAACAGCCTTGTGCTAACCACCCGCCAGGGCGATGTTACCATCAACGTGGGCGCAAACACCTGGGTAGTGGTCGAAAAGGACGGCAAACCGTCTCAGGGCACGCTCAGCGACATCCAGACCGGCAAGCCCGCGACCGTCGCAGGCATGACCACCGGCGACCCGAAGGTAGTGGACGCTCGCGTAGTCGCTCAGGCGCGCTTCATTGGCGCGATAGCAGGTCGTAGCCTAGACAAGCACAAGGAAATGGCGCGCAAGTTCCTGGGCGAGCACGGCGCGATGGGCACCGTCAAGGCTATCAACGGCAACACAATCACCCTCACCAACGAGCGCGGCCAGGACGTAACCGTTACGACCACCGCCGACACTGTAGTGTTCAACAACGGCTTCCAGAACGTTAGCTCGGTCAAGGTAGGCGACACGGTGCAAGTGCTCGGCAGGCCGGAGAAGGCTGCTCAAGGCGCTAACGGCACACCAGGCACCACAACTCCCGCCGCCCGCACTCTTAATGCGTGGGCGCTACGTGCGCAGAGCGCGGGTACTCAGCTCGTGATCGGGCACGTGGACAGCGTAAACGACAACACCGTCACACTGAAGACCCCACGTAACCGCGATGGCATGACTGTGACCCTTGACAACAGCACCGGCTACAAGGCGCTCACCGTCGCCGACAAGCAGGTGTCGCTGCAAAGCGCCACCCAGGCGGACGTGAAGGCTGACAGCAACCTGGTGGTGGAAGGCGCTACCAGCGCCGACGGCAAGAACCTCACCGCGAAGGCAGTGGTAATTCTACCCAGCCGAGACAAGGTCACTGTCAAGCCATAAAGAGAGTAGCTTTCAACTCCCTCCATCTGGGGAGGAGACCCCCTTGAAATGCAAGCCAAACACCAAACCACCTCGTGGCAGTTTGGTGTTTGGCCTTTGTCTATTTACCCCCAGTTGTATAATGGGCAATGACGGCTCGACGCGCTAGAGAGAGCCGAGCAGAGGGGCACGCTGTTGCAAGTATCTGGGGCCAAGCTAGCTATTTTGATGTCGAGCGCCGGGGCGCTTTGCCTGCTACTCGCTTTGCTGCGCCCCAACGGGGCTGTCGGCTCGGATGCTCATCTGACTGCGATCCACGAAGCTAACGGCACTCAGTTCGCACCGCCTCTGTATGTTGGTCTGGAGGCCTTCCGTCATTGGGATAAGCTCTCCTATCTTGAGATTGGGGACCGAGTATGGGGGCAATCCACTGCCGACCCTGCAGGAAGCAACGCCGATAACAGCCACGTTATGCGTGTGCTAACCGATGGCGAACACGTGCTTTTTGACCAGGTAGGCCCAGGTGTGATGACTTGGATGAGGATGCAGCAGAACTACGGCGGCCCCTGGAAGCTCTATCTGGACGGAACCTACATAAGCGCTGTAGACCCGACCGACCTCGGTCAGATAACACCCACTACCTTTCCTGCGCGAGCCTTCCCTTATCCACTCTCGTTGAACATTCCGCAAACCCAGGGCAGCAGCATTATAGCGGCCTCGATTCCATTCAGTCAGAGCATGAGTTGGGCATCCGTGAACCCCAACGGCAACTTCTACTCCATCTACCGCAAGCTACCCTATGGCACCCCACTGACTACGTGGACGGGCAGCGAGCCTATCACCGATGTGGTGCAACTACTGCGGCGGGCAGGCAGCGATATAGCCCCAACCGGCATCTATAGCCAGAGCGGCATCGTCAATTTGCCACCCGGTGAGACCGCTATCGCCGACTTGTCGGGCGGGCCATACCAGATGCGAGCTATCAAGTTCCGCGTGCCATATAAGGATAAGGCCGGCTTCGGCAACTCGCGCTTGCGTATCTACTGGGATGGCGAAACCTCCCCCAGCGTAGACGCACCTATCAAGTTCATGGCGGGCGACGGGGCCGGGGTCTACCAACCCGCCGGCCGCGCCTTGGTGCAAGGATGGGCGGCGGGAGCGGGCGGCGACGGCAGTAGCTATATGGACTTCAATATCTACTGGCCGATGCCCTTCACATCTACCGCCCGTATTGCCGTCTTCTCGACTTCCAAGCTCGATATCAACAACGTCAATTGGAGCGTGCGCTACGAGCCATTCAACGACCCGCCGGGCTGGTGGGGAAAGTTCCATACCACCTACACCGCCTGGCCCAACCCACCAGCAGGCCAGGACATGACCTTCCTAGACGCGACGGGCAGTGGGCGCATCGTGGGCACCGTGATCAACTTCAACGTGCCCGGAGGGACGCTTGAGGGTGACCCCCACTTCTTCATTGACGACAACAACACCCCGCAGATAGAGGTAACAGGCACCGAGGAGTGGGGCACCGGCGGCAATTACTGGAATGGCGGCAACCAAACCTCTTTGCCTATGGGCGGCCTGCCCAGCAGTGTAAACAACCCTCCTGGCGAGGACATAGATGGCGCAGCCCTGTACCGCTATCTGGTGGCCGACACTGTGCCGTTCAACCGCCACGTCGTCGTTCGCTGGGAGCATGGTATAGACGACTATGGCACCGACCCGTATCGCGCCGCCGTTTTCTGGTATGGCAACCCGGCTCAGACTGCTATACTCAGCGACGACTTGCTTATCGGCGATGAGGCCAGCCGCACTCTCCACAATTACAGGTCGCCCACCGGCAACAGCTACCAGTTAACCGCTGCTTATGAGTACCCTGTGCATAATCCACTCAGCGCCGATACGGGCATATCTATGACCACCGTCAGTAGCTTCACTATGGCTCTGAACCCGCGCAATGTAGGCGCGTTCCTGCGCCGCAAGTTCGATTATGGCGAGCCAAACCAGCGAGCCAATTTCTTCATTGATGGGCAGCCAGCAGGCACGTGGTATACGGGTGGCTACTTTAACGGCGCCGACATTGATGGGCGCCTCCGGCGCTGGCGCGACGAGGAATTCCCCTTACCTGCATCTCTGACCGAGGGCAAATCGTCGGTCACAGTGAGGGTCGAGTTCGTGTTCACGAGCGACCCGCCCAACACCGCCTGGACCGAGTTTCGCTACCAAATGTATAGCTTCGTGATGCCGCCTGACAGTGTGCCTAACACCCCTACACCGGCGAGCACACCCACAGCGCCTAGCACGGCGACGCCCTCCTCTACCGCCACAGCCAACACAACTGCGACAAGCGTGTGGGTGCCGATACCCAGTGCCACTAAGTTAGCCACTCCACAGCCCATCCCGCCCTCAACCTCCACGCCGACCTCCACGCCTATCCCGCCTTCGACCGGCACGCCCACAGCCATACCTGTCCCTCCAACGTCCACCCCTTGCGCGCTCAACTTCACAGATGTGCCACCCACCAACCCCTTCTACTCATACATCAGGTGTCTGGCTTGCCGAGGGATCATCTCAGGGTATAGCAGTGGCTGTCCTACAGGCAACCCTTGCTTCCGCCCCTTCAACGATGTGACGCGGGGCCAGGCAGCCAAGATTGTGGCTAACTCCGCAGGCTACAACGAGGCTATTCCCGATAACCAGCAGTCCTTTGAGGACGTGCCCTCCTCCGGCCCCTTCTGGCTGTATGTCGAGCGGGTCTATCTACACGGGGTGATAAGTGGTTATACCTGTGGGCAAGGGCCAGCAGGTCCATGCGTGCCTCCCCAAAACAGGCCATACTTCCTCCCCTACAACAACATAACCAGGGGACAGCTAGCTAAGGTAGACGCGAACGCCGCCGGTTACGGAGAGACCCCCACAGGCCAAACGTTTGAGGACGTGTCACCCACCAATCCCTTCTACCTCTACATCGAGCGGGTAGCATCGCATGGGGTAATCAGTGGGTATACCTGTGGGCAAGGGCCAGCTGGTCCTTGTGTGCCTCCCCAAAACAGGCCATACTTCCTGCCCGCCAATAACGTGACGCGGGGGCAGACCTCTAAGATTGTCGCTAATACTTTCTTCCCCGGCTGTCAGACTCCCTCTAAGCGTTAGCAGCCGACCTTTAGTAGGAGATATAGAAAAAGATACACCTTCCTTGGAAGGTGTATCTTTTTCTATCTCAGGGCTGCAAAGCGGAGGGAGACAGAGAGATAATGATAGAGGGCGCGATTTATCGCGCCCTCTATCATTATCCAGATACTTATTTGCGTGCGCAAGCTTGATTTTGCATCCGCCCTATTAAGGCACATGAGGTAACAGGGTGCGCGCCAGCATTTAGGCAAAAGGAAAAGATGATACCCTACAGGTGATAAAAACATCCCGGCTGAGGCCGAAATCCTGGAGGGTATCATCTATGAAAGCGAACAATCAGCTCGAGGCCGTTTGTGACCTCTCGCCAA
>JBBSGN010000251.1:0-5137 GCA_038254085.1 Chloroflexia bacterium
CTGCACCGAGGTGCCCATCGCCCCGTCAAAAACCAGCACGCGCTCGCGAAGCGAGTCGAGATATGACTTCTTATTGCTCAATGGCGTAACCCCCTTTACGAATGCGGAACGATTATTCCACGGAGAATGTCTGAGCTCAAGTTCATTATTCCGCACTCCACATTCCACATTCCACATTAAAAAAGCCTCTCCACGAGAGGCAATTCTTTGCCGTAAGACGGCCAAATCCTTCCCCGTGGGGCTGGGTGTGGCACCGCGCTTATGCCGGTTGCCGGGTAGGTCGTCAAGCCAGTTCTCTCGCTACCGCTCTCGATTTCTATTCGGTTCTGGTAATAGTCTACACTAGAATGGAAGGCGGTGTCAAGGGACGACTGATGACCCCAAGGGCCATGGGTCAGGGGTCGGTGGTCGGTGGTTACATCTCACGCTCCAGGCGTTGTCGGTAGTCGGTAGTCGGTAGTCGGTAGTCAGTCGTCGGTCCTCGGTCGTCCCGCCCTCACCGCCACATCGTCAGAATCTCCTCGCGCCTAAACAAGCGCACGGCCAGGGTCAGCAAGGCAGAGTCCAGGAGGGCGATCACGAGGCCGGTGCCAAGGACCAACCCTGTGCTGACGTTGACCAGACCCAGCACCTGGCCGAGCAGCACGACTATGAGGGGCATGACCACCAGCGAGGTGAGCTGTTGGGCGCTGCTCGGCTCCTTCACGCGGGAGGAGATAATTATGCCCAGGCTGACGCCAAGCAGGGTGAAGAGCGGGGTAAGCAGCACCACCGTTAGTATCCAGGCCGGGCTGAGAATCAGCCCGTTGTAGAGGTTGTCGCTGACCAGGAAGCGGGCGGCCAGGGCGAATATGCCGAAACCGTACCAGGTCGCCATCACGCCAGGCACGGCTGCGGACAGCGCCTTGGCGACCAGCAATTCCCAGGTGTGGATGGGAGTGGAGAGCAACGGCTCAAGCGAGCGATTCTGCTTTTCACCCACGATAGAATAGCTGGCAATGGTGATAGGCACTACCAGCGGAATCATCTGGAAGAGAAGCAGGAAAGGGGAGAGCAGCGTTCGGCGTAAATCCTCGGCGTTATTGACGCCGGATTGTGTGGGGTCTAGGTCGCGCAGGACCGAGGAAGCGGTAGGGCTGACCTGCGGCGTGTCGGAGCCGATCAAGCTTGAGAAAAAGAGGACTATCAGGGCGAGGGCGACCAGCAGGAGTGGCGGGGCCAGGGTGGTGACAATGACCACGCGATTACGTATTAGCTGTGCCCATTCGTTCTCTATGACGGCCAGCACGTGACGGTTGACCGTGAAGCGCCCGTTGCTCATGCCACCCCCTTCGCTATCGTCGCCTCTTCGTTTTCTGACAGTTCCTGGCGGGCTACAAGGTCCAGGTAGGCCATTTCGAGGGTGTGCTCGACCTCGGCCACACGCGCAATGTCGGCGCCGAGGCCGACCAGGTAGCGCACGAGGCGGGGGGTAACGTCGTCGGGGTCGAGCATGGACACTAGCAGGCTGTCGTCGGCCACCGTCACGTCGCCCACGCCCTCACGGGAGGAGACCATGATAGCCAGGTCGTTAATGGTGTACCCTTCCTGGCCGGGATCATGGGGGTCGTCGCCGGAATCCGCCAGGGCGTTGACGATATGAACCTCTATCTGGCGGCCATAGAGCGATTGCTGCAACTCGCGGGGCGTGCCTACCCGCAGGAGCGTCTTCTTGATGATCGCCACCCGGTCGCACAGGCCCTGGGCCTCGACCAGATTGTGAGTGCAAAGGATGATAGTACGGCCTTCGGACTTTAGCTCTTTGATGAAATCGCGCACCAGCTTGGCCCCTTCAGGGTCGAGGGCCGATGTCGGCTCATCGAGGATAACCACCTCCGGCTCGTGCAGGAGCATACGAGCCATGCTCAACTTCTGCTTCATGCCCTTCGAGAATGTGCCCGCCAAATCGCGTCTGCGATCCCACAGGCCCAATAGCTTCAGGTAACGCTCGGTCTGGTGGGTGGCCTTCCCGGGGTCGAGGTCGTACAGTTTGGCGTAGAAGGCCAGGTTTTGCTGGGCGGATAGGTGATCGTATAGGCCGGGCGATTCGGTGAGGATGCCAAGGCTGCGGCGTACCTCCCTGGGCTGCTCCACGATGTCGTGGCCCGCGACGGTGGCACGCCCGGTTGTGGGCGCAATCAGGCAGGCGAGCATACGCATGATGGTGGTCTTGCCCGCGCCGTTGGGGCCGAGCAGGCCAAAGACCTCGCCCTGCCGGATGTTCAGGTCGAGATCTCGAACGGCCCACCGCTGCCCGTATTTGCGGCCCAGGTCTTCGGTCGAGATTGCGTGTAACAAGCAAACCCCCAGGGTAATTATGAGTTGTACTATACTAATGCTATTAGTTATTATAAGGGGAAGTGGGATATGCGCTAAAGAGTACTTACAGGTAAATGGGGTCAGAGAATACTCCTAAATTGCCGGAATACTTGCATTTTGTGGGTCACACAGCCGCTTTAATATGCTATAATCTTGCGGTTGCCTGTAGTCAGTGCGAGTGCTGAGTGCTCGTCATCGGAGAATAGTTGATAGCTCGGAAAGGTATTGGCGGTTATATGAAGGCGACAGGGGCAAAGCGACTCATGACCGCGCTCCTATTTGTGCTGCCCTTGTTGGGTACGCAGTACCGAGTGCTGAGTGCCGACTACCAAGTACCGAGTAGGGCACCTTCCACTCGGTACTCGGTACTGCGTACTCGGTACGCCACCCCAGCCGTTGCTCAGACCTCCGGGCGGCTTTACTCTGAGACGGGCTTCACTCTGGCAAGCCAGTTCGTGCCCTATTACGACGCGCACGGGGGCATATCGTTGTTCGGCTACCCGATCAGCGAAGCGCGGATAGAGGAAGACGCGCATGGGCGCCCAGGCTACCTGGTGCAGTGGACCGAGCGCCAGCGCCTTGAGTACCACCCCGAAAACGCGGGCACCCCTTTCGAGGTGCTGCTTGGTCTGCTTGGCCGCGAGCTTACGAGCGGGATGGACGGACCGAACTGGGGCGTTAGCGCGAATTCAGAATTCATAATTCATAATTCAGAATTCCCGAAGGGGAAGGAAGTGTTGTTCCCGGAGACGGGGCATAGGGTGGGCGAGCCGTTTCTTTCGTACTGGCGGAACAACGGGGGGCTGCCTATATTTGGGTATCCTATTTCGTCGGTGATGCAGGACGACAAAGGCTTGCAGGTGCAGTGGTTCGAGCGGGCGCGGTTCGAGTATCACCCGGAATTGGCCGAGCCATACAAGGTGCTGTTGGGGCAGCTTGGCGTGGAGGCCGTCAAAGAGCGAGACGTAGCCACGTATAGAGTGGAAGTAAGCGGCAACCAGGGTCAGGGTCAGGGGACCCCCCCAGGTAACGGCCTGCAAGTGGGCCTGGCGCAAGGGGGCGAGACGGCAGACCCAGGCTTCTTCGACAATGTGCGGGCTGCGGGCGCGGCGCTAGGGCCAGGGCTGGTGAGGCTCGACAATATATTCAGCCTCTACCATATAGTAGGGCGGGCCGCCGAGGGCACGATTACATACCATTGGGACGATCTCGACCGGGTGATAGACGGGGTGCGGGCGATGGGCAAGGAGCCGTTGCTTTGCCTCTCGTATATGCCTGAGACTATGTCTGCGAATAGCGACAGCCGGGTGACGCCGCCCGCCAAATATGAGGAATGGGGGGCGCTGGTGCGGGCGACACTTGCCCATCTGAACGTCGAGCGCGATCTTGGCATACGCTACCTGGAAGTGTGGAACGAGCCGAACGAATGGGACTTCTGGCAGGGGAGCTACCAGGACTATCTCAGGCTGTACGATGTGACGGTGGAGGCGGCGCTGTCGGTGGACCCCAACGTGCGCGTTGGCGGACCAGCCCTGTCACGCTTCTCGCGCGGCCACCTGGGCGAGCTCTTTGAGCATGAGGCGGCGCTTGGGCCCCATGCTCGGGTGGATTTCATATCGTGGCACTCATACGGCCAACAGGAGGCCGAGTTGGCGCACGACATCCGCGAGGCGCGAGAGATCGCAAGCCAGTTCCCCCAGTTCAAGCCCGAGCTGTTCATAACCGAGTTCAATGTGCTACAGGGCGGCCAGGGCGACACCAGCGCCAACGATGCGACCGATACCGTGCAGGGGGCTATTGCTTTCCTGTCGTCGGTGGAGAGTATGCAGCGCGAACGACTGGACCGCGCATTCCTGTTCGAGCTAAAGGACGGGGCCGGTCCAAAGCCGTTCTGGGGGCGTTGGGGCGTCCTTACGAACGATGGGCAGCCTAAGCCGATATACTATGCGCTGAGGGCATACGTATCGCGGCCAAAGGGGTCCCTTCCTGTGCGGGTGACGCACGGGCCGGTGGACGGCACGCTCGGCGTACTGGCGTTCGGCGCTTTGGCGCCCGAAGGCACACCCAGCAAGGCGTCATTGATGTTGTGGTACACAGGCGATGTAAAGGCGAAGATCAAGATCGCCCTCCCCGACAGCTTTTCGGCGACCGAGTTTGACGTTACCCTGTTCGACGCATCCCACAACAACCCGGCCAGGAGCGGTGACGCCACCCTCAAGACGTGGATGCGGCGAAACGCGGGTGATTTGGTGTTTGAGTTGGAGCCTAACTCGCTGGCGCTTCTCGCGAGTACCGAGTAGTGAGTACCGAGTACCGAGTACCGAGTGGAAAGTGGGTTGCTCGGTACTCGGTACTGACTAAGGAGTGGACGAAGTTGCCGAAGAGACAGGTTCCGTTAGCTTGGCTCCTGAAAGTCCTCATAGCAACGGCGGCGGGCGGCATCCTCTGGAAGGTGGCGGTAATGGATGCCGTGCCGCAAAATGCCGTGCAAATCGAGGCGGTTGCGGACAACGGGCGCAATGCAACGCCCGGTTCGGCTATCTCTGTGGAGGCTGAGGTTACTGCCTCTGTGACAGTGGCCGCACCAACCTCCGCTGAGATCATGGGGCAGGCGACCTCGACTCCTGGCCTAGTGACCGTGTATGTTAGCGGCGCTGTCTTGAATCAGGGCGTGTACCAGCTACCACCGGGCGCGAGGGTGGCGGATGCGGTGGCGGCGGCGGGTGGACCACAGCCGGGCGCCGACATGGAGAGGATCAACCTGGCCGAGCGCGTGACC
>JBBSGN010000252.1:0-5116 GCA_038254085.1 Chloroflexia bacterium
ACTGTTACTGCAACGACAACTGTTACTGCAACGACAACTGTTACTGCAACGACAATAGAGTTGCCTACGCTTGCTATACCGCCCACCTCCATACCCGGCGTAAAGATTGCGGACACGCCAACACTCGTGCCGATCCCTATACTCCTGACGCCCATTATTTTACCGACGGCGCCGCCACCATGATCCCCTCTGCACACCTGTCGAAAGGGAATCTCCAATGAGCCGCAAAATAGGGTTGGTTGGTTTGGGGGCAATGGGCCTACCTATGGGCAAGCGCCTCGTCTCTAACGGGTTTGAACTGTCGGTTGTGCTGCACGTAAAGCGCACCCCTGCCGACGAGTTGGCCGCGATCGGCGCCCATATCTGCTCGCACCCGGCGCAGCTTGCCGATGAGTGCGAAATGGTTATCACCTCCGTGCCCGATGTGCCCCAGGTTGAGGAAGTGCTGTTCGGGAAGAACGGCCTGGCGCGCCGCCCTCATCACGGCCTGCTGTTCGTAGACATGAGCACTATCAACCCATCGGCTGCCAGGGACTTCCACACTAAACTGGCAGGGATGGGCGTCAGCGCGCTCGATGCGCCCGTAAGTGGCGGACCGGCGCGAGCCGCCGATGGCACGCTGACAATCATGGTGGGCGGGGACGCCGACGCATTTGAGCGTGCTCGCCCGGTGCTAGAAGCGCTCGGCACGCACATCGTTCACGTGGGTGAAGCGGGAGCGGGGCAGGCGGTCAAGTTGGTGAACCAGTTGATGATAGCGATTATCATGATCGCCAACGCCGAAGCCCTTACGCTGGGAGTAAAGGCTGGGGTGCCGCTTGAAACGCTCACTGACGTGATTGGCACGGCCAGTGGTTCCAACTACCTGATGCAAAACTGGCTTCCCAAGACCCTCTTTTCGGGCGATCTGAGCGGCGGCTTTGCGCTCGACCTCCTGATGAAAGACCTCGGCGCGGCATTGCAATGGGCAGAGCAAATGGGCGTGCCCACCTTTGGCGGCTCGCTATCACAGCAACTTTACCGCCTTGCCAGGGCAGATGGGGGCGCAAAGCTTGACTACTCGGCCGTCGCCCGACTGTACGAAGAAGCCGCAGGGGTGGAATTGAGGACGGTAGCCGGTAGTCGGTAGTCATCGATCTTTAGCCATGAATGCACGGGGCTATTCGTCTGCCATCTACCGTCCTCTAACATCCTGTTGGCCCCAAGCTCCATGTGTGCTATAATGTTCACGGGCGAGCGCAAAACAGAAAGGGACGTCGAGCCGTTATGAGGGCCGAAATCGTGTCCATAGGCACGGAATTGCTTCTGGGCACTATCACGGACACCAATGCGTCTTATATTGCCCAGCGGCTTGCAGTCCTGGGCATTGATTGCTTTTACGTCTCCCAGGTTGGGGACAACCTGGGCCGGTTGGTTGAGACGTTGGACCGCGCGTGGGAGCGGAGCGACCTCACTGTGACGACCGGCGGCCTCGGTCCCACGCTTGACGATCTCACCCGTGAGGCGATAGCTGCCATGCTAGGTGAGACGCCCGTCGTGAACGCTGAGTTAGAAGCCGACCTGAAGCGCCATTTTGCCAGACGAGGAGTAGAGATGCCTCAGCGTAACCTCAAGCAGGCCACGCTTATCCCTTCTGCCGCGTCTATCGCAAATCCCATAGGTTCAGCGCCCGGCTGGCTGGTGCGCGGTGAGACAGCATCGGGCAGACGGATGATCGTCTCTATGCCTGGTGTGCCGTTCGAAATGAAGCGGATGTGGGAGCAAGAGGTCGAGCCTCTGCTCCGCTCCTCAGGCACAGAAGTGATTACTTCTCGCACATTAAAGATATTGGGCCTGGGCGAATCGGCTGTCGAGGAGATGGTGGCCGACCTGATGTCCGGTTCGAATCCGACCCTCGCCCCATACGCCAAACAGGACGGCGTGCATCTGCGCATTACAGCCAAAGGCGCTGGGCTCGATGCCGCTGAGGAGGAGATTGCCGGTCTTGAAGCAAAGGTGCGCGAGCGGCTAGGTGCCGCCATTTATGGGACCGACGATGATACGCCCCATGGAGTCGTGGGCGAGATGCTGCGGGAGTTGGGGTTGAAGTTTGTCCTGCTCGAAGTCGGTGATGGCGCGGTGGGTTCGATCTCGCCTTTGCTGGGCAGCGATATGAGCGCGCTAGGCGCATTCGCCGCGCCCGACCTTGCTGCGCTGACTCGGCTGCTGGGCGGCAATGAGGCCGGTTGTTGTGCTACACTGGAAGATGCCGCGATGTCGGCACAAAAGCTGACGGAGGCCGATGTGGTTGTGGCAATAGAGGTCAGTTCAGCGCCACAGGAAGAGCAGATCGGTTCGCTCCTGATTAGTAGTGAAATAGTCGTGCTTGCTCCCGTGTCTGGCGAACAGCAGCGTGTGACGCGACACCGCCAGTCGTGGCGGACTGCGCCCTCTGAGGCGCGAAGGCTGGTGGGGCTGTCCGCCATAAGCCTCTTGCGACACAGATTGCTGAGGTTGAGGGCTGGCTAGGATATGCTAGTTGTGTTAGTTTAGTAACGTGTAGGAAGGGGCGTTGACGAAGTTGGGCGCAATGGAAGTTGAAGGCCACACGAGGGCAACGAACGGCTATCCGACGATTCGAACCGGGCTGATTCGCTTTGCAGTGGGTCTGTGCCTCGTAACTCTGTGCGCGTTTGCCCTGTTCTCCGAGCGTGCTACAGGGTTTGCCGCAAGCACTCAGGTTGCGGCCTCTGCCTCGTCACACTCGCTAAAGAGTGGCACAGACCCAAAGGGATTGCCTGCCACCGCCTCGCCGGTAGGGAATCGTTCCACCGGAGGCTGGGAGTCGCCTGCGCTACATGACCTGGCGGACCTGCTGGGATGGTCGCCCGTTGTCCAGATAGGTGACGACGGTCGCCTTAGCGTACAGCAAGTAATCACCGCCTCGGAGTGGTCGCAGGCGGTGATCCGGCCCTTCGACTACTCGGCGGGGGCCGAGGCTGCTTTCGCGGCTGAGCAAGAAGATGCGCGCGTGGCCGGTTTGGATATCAACAGCGAAGCCTTCGGCACTTACCCTGCCTATTGGGCGGTGCTGACCGATCAGGAGGGCATTCCGGTCGAGCGACGGTTCCATTGGCTGGCCGGCTCCTGGGTGCTGGGGGTTGACGTGCATGGAACCAGTGCCGAGCAACAGGCAATTGACCCGCAAGCCATAGCGCAACAACTGGTCGCCTTTGCTGTGCAGTATGGAATGCCACCTCCTGACGGTGGCCTCTCGCCTACAGCGACAAGCGGCCAAGCGCCGCCGGTCACGCCTAGCTCGACCCCTTGTGGCATCGTCTTTTCGGATGTGCCCCCCGATATGTGGGCATATAACTACATCTCGCGGCTGGCGTGCATCGGCATCGTCTCCGGCTACGCCGACGGCACATTTCGCCCCCAAAGAGGCACCACCCGGGCGCAGCTAGCCAAGATGATCGTGCTGTCCGAGGGTTGGGATTTAGTTAGCCCGCAGTCGCCCTCCTTCGGCGATGTCGGCCCCGACCACGCCTTCTTTACATTTGTGGAAACTGCACGGGCGCGAGGCATCGTTTCTGGCTACGTGAACGGCAACTTTCGCCCCGACGCCCTCGTAACCCGCGCTCAGGTTGCCAAGATGTTGGTTGGCGCGCGCCGCTGGAGCTTGCGGATAATCTCTCCGGTCAGCCTGTGCGATGTGCCGAGCACCTACTGGGCCTCAAGCTATATCCAGATAGCTATCGCGCATGGTGTCTTCACAGGCTACGGCGATGGCTGCTTCCGGCCCGACGACCCGGCTACCCGCGCCCAACTCGCCAAACTGCTGGCTCTGGCGTATCGTTGACGGCGGACGATAAGTAGCTATCAGCTATCAGCTATCGGGTTTTTCTGCCTTCTGCCCTCGCCGTCCACCATCCCCTTGACGCCATCTTCCCCAACTGCTATAGTATGACTAAACAGGTTTGGTCACGCTAAACAGGGGTCGTCACATGGGTATAGGTGAGCGGGTGAGGGCGGTCAGGAAGCGGCGTAACATGACAGCGGCCGCTCTTGCTCAGGCAAGCAATCTCAGCAAAGGCTTCATCAGCCAGGTCGAGAGCGGGCTGTCCAATCCCTCGATTGCCAGTCTACGGCGAATCAGCGCGGCTATCGGCGTGCCTCTGTCCGAGATGGTGGGGGAGCAGTTGACCGACTCGCCTGATCCGGCCCCCACCCAGACGCAGATCAGGCTAGTGCGGAGCTGGGACATACCGGGCGGTCCACTGCCGGTGTCCGTGCTGGCTTCCGGGCCGCAAGGGACGGTGGCCGTGTGCTACCTTCCGTCGGGTGCGTCGCTGGTGGGATCGTTTCCATCCCAGACGATAGGTGGGGCTACCTGCGTGGCCGTTGTGACTAGCGGCACGCTTGCGCTCGCCGGTGGGGGTGAGAGCGTTCAGCTTTCAGGTGGCGATGCGGTCACATGGGACGCTAACGGCGATTACAGGCTGGAAAACCGAGGCTCAAGCGCAGTTACTCTCTTCCTCACCTTGCCCCCTGGACATCGGCTGCCCGTGCTGATGTTGCCCCAACGGCCTCTACGGCGATCATTGTCGCCCGTCGCGCCTACTGCCACTGCGATTGCCGCCAAAGGCCCGATGCGGTTGGCGCATATGAGAGCCGAGCGGGCTGCGGGCCGGAGGCGATGAGCCATGCATATAAGCGCTTTTGTGGGTGGGCCGCTCGGCACCGCAGGCTATCTGGTCTACGATCAGCCGGGCGGGTCCGCGCTGGTCGTTGACACGCCGTTCGGCACCACCAAGCGCATCGTCCAAAAGGCGGAAGCCGAGCGTATGACGATCCTTTACATAGTCAATACACACGGCCATTGGGACCATATAGCGGATAACGTGCCCCTCGTGAAGGCGACCTCGGCCAGCCTGTGCGCGCATTCGTGGGACATGACGCGCATGGCGAACCCCGGTTTAGGCACGGAAGACGAGGACGAAGTTGCGATGCCGGTTCCCCCCAGCATCGCAGACCATTATCTCCACGACAGCGAGGTACTGGAGGTGGGTACGCTGAGGATAGAGGCGCTCCATACACCGGGCCACACGCCCGGCAGTATCTGCCTATACGAACC
>JBBSGN010000253.1:0-5104 GCA_038254085.1 Chloroflexia bacterium
CATAACTCGTGCCTCTGCGTGGCAAGTAGGCCAGGGATATTATACCATAGGTCTGTTTGTGGCGGCGATGAGCGGTGAGGCGTGGAACGTTTTATAGCCCATTCGACTGCTTGCGCCGCCAACGGGGGGCGTGTTACAATTACGTGATGTACCTTAATCTGATATGGAGATAAGTGACCACTAAATATGGCTAAAACTGCAAGATTGGGGTCTGGGGCGCGCAGCAGGTTGGCGACAGTGATGTTCTGCGCTGTGCTGCTGTTTGTCCCGCTGATGTCGGGCTGCTCACAACAGAGTTTGCAGGCAGCCAGTGTTGCCCAACCGGCGCCGACGGCCACAGTAAGTGTGCCTGGCTCGCCCACAGCCGCAGGGACGGCTGCGACGGCAACACCTGCCGGGCCTACAGCGACGGGTGTGGTGACCGGCACCGCTACCGTGCAAGGCACGCCAACCGTGCGGCCAACGCCTACGGGCGCTCCGCCTGAGCCGTTAAGCGTGCTGGATATCTTCAGCTACTTCCCGTCAAAAAGCACGCTTGTGAAGCAGGACGCTATGCAGCTTGATAGCGGGCCGGACGAAGCGCTGTTCACCGTGTCCGAGAAGCCGCAGGCTATCACACAGGAAGTGAGCAGCAATATAGGGGTGCTGATCTACGACACCGTGTACCGCGAGTGGAGCATAGGGTGGTTATCGGACCCGATTTCGGGCACGGCCAGCCCCCTGCTCGGCAAGGAGCAGAGCGCGCTTGGCGGTCTCAACGGAGGCGACTTATTGCGAACGGGCGATCCGATCTTACAGACGCGGACGACCACGCTGGATGGGCGGGTCCACATGAACCTGTGGCGCTGGAACCGAGACAAGCACAGTGCCGAGCCACTCAAAATGGCGGCAACGGGAGGCGGGGGCCAGCGAGATGCGGCCTTCGACGCGGACCTGGACATCAACATGGCCGACTTAGACAACGACGGAGTGTATGAAGTGGTGGCTGACAACGTGGCGGATGCGCAAGTGTGGAAGTGGGACGGCAGCAAGTACGTGGCCCAGGGGAGGCGGTAATGAGCAGCCGAAGCAATCGCAGCCACCCCCAGAGGGCGAGCAACCCGCCCCAGCGCGCAACCCCACCCCCCACGCGCCGCCCTGGGGCTGCTGTCAAAACGCGCCCGGCAGCAAGAGCGCCGGAGACCACAACGCAGGGCCGGCAATTCAACACGCAAAGCCTGCCTATTGACATCCACCGGGCGATAGCGTCGGTGGCGCTAGTGCTCATGCTACTGGTGCCGCTGTTCGCGCCGCTTGGCACGACGGCACCCGACCCGGCACCCTTTATTACGCCGCGAATAGACGGCAGCGGGTCGGTGGCGCCCGGGTTCACCGGGGCCGATGTGGAGCAGGCGATCTTCCCCTACCTGACCGTGATAGAGCGCAACCAGGGCAACATTTCCTCTGCGTGGCCGGAGGCGTCGGAGGTGATGGCCTTCGATCCAAGCAGTAGGCGGGCGCGCGAAGCGATCATCGGGCAGATATATGCGTCAACCAGCGGCGGTCTCGGTGAAAGCTTAAAGATCAGGAACACCGGCCTGCTTATCAACCCGCCAGGGGATATGCTTGCAAACCTTGAGCAGTCCTACTTCCAGATGCTCAACAAAGATCAAACGAGGGCGCGCGGCATAAATGGTTTGGCGGCCATGTCGCTGGTGCGCTCGATCACAGCGCCTTTAGAGCAAAGGGCCGATCTGGAGCTTGCGGCCCTGATCGGCACGCAAAACGCCATTACTTTCGAGCCACAGACGTGGCAGCTAACCTACAATTGGTCGTTGGCGAACCTGGTGGCGGGCAACTACGCATCGGCCTACGCCGGCCTCAAAGCGGTGCGTGATAAGGCAGCTTCAGAGGGCAACGCGCTGGTGACCTTCTGGATGGGGTTGGCCGCGCTGCGAGTTGGCGACCCAGGGCAGGCGATCCTGGATTTCAGGGCGGCTATTGACGCGCAAGCGCCGCCCGACGCCAACGATGACGTCACGAAGCAGTTCGAGGATACGCGGTCGGCGGCGCGAGAGGGGCTGAGCGACGCTCAGTGGGCCAACCGCGACCCAGCAACGGCCTACCAGACCTACTACAACTCGCTGTTGGCTGATGGGGGCACCAGCGGCCTGTACGCCAAGTGGCTGAGGCTGGCCCTGCAACAGCGCGGCTATGAGCGCCTGGTGGCCGACATGGCGAGCCTTGAAGCGAACTCAAGCATGGGCAAAGACGCGCGCATATACCATGACCGAGCCAGGGTGTTGAGCCTATTGGGCAGGCAGTCTGAAGCCGACGCGGAGTACAAAAAGGCACTGGACCTGGGCGAGAGCGACCCCGGCCTGCTGGTTTCATACGGGCAGGCGTTGGAGAGCCGGGGCGGTCACGACGGCGCGGTGGCAGTGGCCGAGCAGGCGATCCGCAAGTTGGGCAAAGACCCCGCAAATCCCGACCTTTCGGGGGCAGCAACGGTGGCGCTTATGCCCACAGCATTGGTAGCCGACCAGCAGGCCGCGCAGCAACTGCTGGACGCCAATCTACTTCGCGCCCGCGCCTGGGGCAAGCAGGACAAGCAGGACCAGGTGTCGCTGCTGGTGCAGCATATAGTCCAAGCGGCAGCGTCCGTGTCCGCGAATGAAGCCGGGTTGCTCAACCTGTACGGGGCGTTCGCCTACGAAGCGGCGGGGATGGCCGATAAGGCTTCGGGGAGCTACAGCGCGGCCTGGGATAAGCTGAATGGTCTGCCATCAGGCTCGCCTGGCAGGGGCGCGGCGCTGGCGGGGCTGGCGCGCACCACTGCGGCAGCGAAGGACGCGGCTGCGGGACTGGCAGCATTGAAAAGCAACGGGTACGACCCCGCCGCGCCCAAGCCGTCGGTGGCCTCGGACCGTGACGCGCCCGACATTCTTTATCAGGGCGCGGTATTGCTGAGACAGGCTGGGCAGGCCAAAGAGGCGGCGAACGCCCAGCGCGTGGCCTCGATAACGCGCAACATCCAGGACGTGCGCTCGCTGACGGGGGTGGGACGGCCTATATGGGTAGCGAACGGCACGCAGGTTCCAGCGACGGCGGCGTTGGCGGCTGCCGACAGCCAGCGTGAGGCGGGCGATAACAGCGGGCTGGCTGTGATGCGCTACAGACAGGCGTTCGGCCTCGATCCTGCGCTGGCGGCTGCCTGGAACAACCTGGGCGTGCTGTACGCTAAATCCAGCGATCCTGCCGACGCGCAGTTCTATCTATCGTCGGCGGGGAAGGTAAGCCCGGGCTACGCGCTAGGGCAGCACAACCTGGCGGCGCTCGCTTACAAGGGTGGGCCGGGCAACTTCTTCACAGCGGAAGCGGCCCAGGGTGAGGCTGTCAAAGCGGCGGGGCCGCAGAGCCTGTCGTGGGGTTACGACGTGCGCGCGGACGACCGGGGGCCGCTTCCCACGCACTCGATACCCCGCACGGAGTTCCTCACTCGGATACCGGCTCTGATAATAATTGCGCTACTGCTGGCGCACACGCTGGTGAGGGACGACCGGCTGACCAACCGCATGGGCCTGCTGCCGACCAAGGGCATTATCGGGACGCTGGGCACGTACCTGGACGAGCGGGCTAAGGCGTTCGCGCCGAGTCTTGTGCGGGCGAGCAACGATAGCAGGGCGCTGCTGTGGGCGATAGCGATTCCGTCGGTCATAGGGATGCTTGGGTTGGCGTGGGGCGTGGGGCACGGGTCGTTCGAGGTGGCGCTGGTGTTCTTGCCGGTGGCGCTAATCGCGGCGCTTGTGGCCTTCGGGGCGAACGAATTGGGGCAACGGTTTGCCGCCCGCCGAGACGGCACCACGACGCTGCACCACATCTGGCCTTTGGGCGTGCTACTGGGGATACTGAGCATACCGTTCGGCTTCGTGTACGGGTGGCAAAACGTCACCCGCGTGCAGCCAAAGGGAGACACGCAGGAGGCGGGCGGATCGAGCATGAGCCGCAGCGTGGTAGGCCGGCGGGCGCGCAGCAGCGACGCGGCAGAATTGGCCTACGAAGCGCAGGCTGAGGCCGCCGCCGAGGAGACCACGCAGACGCCGCTGGGCGCAGGGCGACCTGTGGGCGGGGCTGCCAGGTTTACGGGTCTTAGCCCGGTGGCGGGTATCTTCTTCGCGGGGCTGGCGGCCAATTTGGTGATAGGGTTGCTGTTCGGGGTTGCATACTGGTTGACCGGGTGGCCCTCGATGCGGCTTGCCATGTTCGCCGCGATGCTGGTGCTGGCTTTCACCTCGGTGTCGGAGCCGCCCGCCGATGGGTGGACACTGTATCGCCGCAACGCATCCCTCTGGCTGGCGCTCTTCGCGTTCGCCGCGCTGATGGTGACGCTGCTGTCGGCGGGGGTGATGTAGGAGTTGTGAGTTGTGAGTTGCGAGTTGCGAGCGGCCGTAGATGGTTGGAAATAGGCCAGTGGAAAGGGACAGTGGGCCGTTGTAAGATAGACCGGGCACATAGCTCACGCACGCTGCTAGCCAACCGCTACTCTGTGTGATATATTAGCTCTTGCAACTTTGCGGCGTGATTTGATGCTTGGTTGTTAGAGCATATAATAGTCACGCATCACGTTTCACGTTTCCCTTCCAGCCAAAATGAGATCAGGCATGACGGACCGCATCTATTTGTCGCCACACGCCAGGGCGACGATTCTATGGATCGCGGTTGGTATTATCTTGCTTTTCCTGTGGCAGGTGGGCGAGATATTGACGCCTTTCATATGGGCTATCGTGACGGCGTATGTGCTTACGCCCGTCACCGCTTTCCTGGCGAGGCGCACGGGGCTGCCCAGGCGGTTGTGGGCGGTGCTGGTATACGTTGTGCTGCTGGGCCTGCTGGTGTGGGGGCTAGGGACGTTGCTGCCGCTCCTTAGCCAGCAGGCAACGGAGTTGAGCAAGGAGTTGCCCCGCCACTTCCGCGAGGCCGGCAGGATGCTGGGGCAGAGTGAGTTCGACGTGCTTGGGGTAACGATTGACCTGAATGCCACCGACGCGGAGATAAGCAGGCAGATAGGGCAACTTTTGTCGCGGGCCGGGCGCGATATACTGCCGAGCGCGATACCCCGCCTGGC
>JBBSGN010000254.1:0-5081 GCA_038254085.1 Chloroflexia bacterium
CAACCGCAGTGCCAAGCTGCATAACACCACCCTGGGTATAACATTTGATAAGGATTTGCGCGACCTCGGAGTAGGCATCGCCCTCATGCAGCGCGCCCTCGATTGGGCCAAAGGCACAGGCGTCGTAACCAGGGTCGAGCTAGAGGTGTTCGTCAACAACCCCAGGGCCATCCACGTCTACGAAAAGTGCGGCTTCCAGATCGAGGGCCGCCGCCGCAACGCCTTCTACCGCAATGGCGAATACATTGATGGGCTTATCATGGCGGTGCTACTGGCCAGAGGGGAGTGACGAGTGCTGGGTGATGACAAGAAGGTAAAACTCGCCTCTGATCACTCGTGACAACCAACGAAGGGGGCTAAATGAGAATAGCGCTGGACGCCATGGGCGGGGACAATGCCCCTGAAGAGACGGTCAAGGGGGCGATAGAGGCGGCGCGGGAGTATGGGATAGAAGTGGCGCTGGTGGGCCAGCCCGAGGCTATCCGGGCCGAACTGGCGAAGGGCGACACGGCGGGCTTGAAGCTGCCGGTAGAGCCTGCGGCCTCGGTCATACCGATGGACGAAAAGGCCCCTTCGACGGCCTGGCGGCGGCAGCGCGACTCGTCGCTGTCGGTGGCGTTGCAGATGCTGGCCGACGGCAAAGTGGACGCGGTGGTGTCGGCGGGCAACACGGGCGCGGTGGTGTCGGGCGGCACCTTTATTTTGCGCCGCATCGAGGGCATAGACCGCCCGGCGCTTGGCGTGCCTTTTCCGGCGATGGGTAACATAGGCAAAGTCTTTCTGGCCGATGTGGGCGCGACGCCCGATGCCAAGCCGCACTATCTTCTCCAGTGGGCGCGCATGGCGTCTGTTTACATGGAGCGCGCGCAAGGTGTGAAGAACCCGCGTGTGGGCATAATCTCTAACGGCGAGGAGGAGACCAAAGGCTCCGAACTGGTGCGCGAGACCTATCCGCTCTTGCAAAGCAGCGACCTCAACTTCGTGGGCAACGTAGAGGGGAAGGATATACCAGGCGGCGTGGCCGACGTTGTAGTCACCGACGGCTTCACCGGCAACGTGATTATCAAGACCACCGAGGGCGTGGCCAAGATGATATTCGACCTGCTCCGCTCTGAGCTTACCTCTTCCACAATGAGCAAGCTGCTGGCCGCCGGGCTGCGCTCCAACTTCCACCGCATCGGCGACCGCCTGGACTACGCCGAGTACGGTGGCTCCATCGTCATGGGCGTGAACGGCGTGCTGATCAAGCCGCATGGCCGGTCCAACGCCAAGGCCATCAAGAACGCACTGAGGGTCGCCAGGGACGCCGTGCAGAGCGATATTATTTCTGTGTTCAGGGAGTTGGGAAGCGGGACGTAATATGGAGCGCGAAGTGCGCAAAGATAGGCATTGACAACAAAGAACAAACAGCATGTAACGTGCATATACACGGATTCACCGGTGAGGACGACGATGAGTACGAGCGACCAGAGATACCAGTTTAGCACTACGCTGTGCCTGTGCCAACATTCGGAGGACCGATCGTGTTGTCACCCAGTTCTACGATGAGATGCTGGCATCGAGTGGGCTTTCTGCTCCTCAGTTCGGGCTACTTGTCACCCTTGCCGAGGTAGCGCCCATCACGATCAACAGTCTGGCTGAGACCATGGGCATGGACCGTACCACCCTCACCCGCAACCTGGGGCTGCTCATCAAACAGCGCCTTGTTCGCAGTGAGGAAGGTGAAGACTGGGGCACACGCCTGGCGCTTCTAATTCAGGAAGCTTTCCAGGCTGCTCTCCCCACCCTGCACGCCCAGAAAGATGATTCTTATGAAGAGTGGGAAGCCAAGCCCTCTGAGCTATATACTCAATTCTGCAGACTGTAACTCTTCCGTTTCTGTAAAGTGGAAAGACTGAGTGGAAATTGCTCCACCTCAAGTCTGAACGCTTACCGTCCTTAATCCTTTGCGTCCCACACTAATCGGGTGTTATAATCAAAGTCGGGCCATATGCGCCCGGCATCTATGAAGATACTCTCTGTAGTGGGCGCTCGCCCGCAGTTCGTGAAGGCCGCGCCGGTCTCTCGTGCGTTGGAAGCGGCAGGCATAAATGAGGTACTGCTCCATACCGGGCAGCACTATGACCCCAACATGTCGGCTGTCTTTTTCAGTGAGCTTGGTATGCGGACGCCGGACTACAACCTGGGGGTCGGCTCCGGGTCGCACGCGACCCAGACGGCGGCCATGCTGATGGGTATTGAAGGTGTGCTGCTTGCGGAGCGCCCTGACTTCTTGATGATATATGGAGATACCAACTCGACGCTGGCGGGTGCGCTCGCGGCGGCCAAGCTGGGGGTGCCAGTGGCGCACGTGGAGGCGGGTCTGCGCTCGTACAACCGCGCCATGCCCGAGGAGATAAACCGCGTGGTGGCCGACAGCCTCTCCTCTCTCCTCTTTTGCCCCACGCAGGTAGCGCAAGAAAACCTGGCGCGTGAGGGCGTCACGTCGGGCGCGCATGTGGTCGGCGACGTGATGTATGACGCGGTGTTGTGGGCAGGTGAGCGTCTGCAAGAGGGCGAAGGCGGCATATTGTTACGGCTGGAGCTTGAGAGTGGGCAGTACTTGTTGGCAACGGTACACAGGGCATCCAACGCCGACAACCCTGGTAACCTGGCGGCGATTGTTTCGACTCTAGGCGAGACCGGCGAGCGCGTCGTCTTCCCTGTCCATCCGCGCACCCGCAAGGCGTTAGAGGGGGCTGGCATTACACTGGGGGAGAGCGTACTGATGATAGAGCCTGTATCCTACCTCGACATGCTCGCGCTCGAAAAGCACGCCCGCACTATCCTGACCGACTCGGGCGGCGTGCAGAAAGAAGCCTTCTGGTTCGAGGTGCCATGCGTCACGCTGCGAGACGAGACCGAGTGGGTCGAGACGGTAGAATGCGGCTGGAACATCCTCACCGGCGCTGACCGCGCTCGTATACTGGCCGCCGTCAACGCGCCGAGACCGCGCACTAAGCCGCCCAAAGTTTATGGCGACGGTCACGCGGCGGAAAGGATAACGGAGATAATGCGTAAAACGTAAGGAGTGAGAACAAACCCCTTACGTTTTACGTTTTACGTTTTACGCTATGGACACCGACATCTACATCCACCCCACCGCTGACGTATCTCCGCACGCCACCCTGGGCGAAGGCACTAAGGTTTGGCACCAGGCACAGGTGCGTGAGGGGGCTGTTTTGGGGCGCAATTGCATATTGGGCAAAGGCGCTTACGTGGACTTTGGCGTGCAGATCGGTGACAATGTCAAGATACAGAACCGCGCCAGCGTCTATCATGGGGTAACTTTGGAGAACGGGGTGTTCGTGGGGCCGCATGTTATATTCACCAACGACCAGACGCCCCGCGCTATCAACCCCGACGGCTCTCTAAAAAGCGAAGACGACTGGGAGCTTGGGCGTATTCTCGTGAAGGAAGGCGCGTCGCTGGGGGCGGGCGCGGTAATCGTGACAGGCGTGACCATAGGCCGTTTTGCCATGATAGGGGCCGGGTCCGTGGTAACGAAAGACGTGCCCGATCACGGGTTGGTGTACGGAACCCCTGCACGGCTGGTGGGTTACGTGTGCGCGTGCGGGCACAGGCTGGTAGAGAGCGGCGAACGTTTGGATGGGGCGGCTGTGTGGCGATGCCCCGTATGTGGCAGGCAAGTGGCGGTGAAGGATTGATAGCATACCAAAGCGAGACTGACAGCGACACAGCAACCTTTATCCGGGCCATGCCCAAAGCTGAATTGCACGTCCATCTGGAAGGCGCTATCAAGCCGTCTACACTCCTACAGTTGGCGCACAGGCATAACATTGACCTGCCTGTGCGCGATGAGGAAGGGTTGCGCCGTTTCTACCGCTTCCGCGATTTCGACCACTTCATCGAGGTATGGAAGGTAATCAACCAATGCCTGCGGGGCGGTGAAGACTTCGAGCTTATCACGCAGGAGTTAGGGGCCGAGGCCGCGCGGCAAAATACTCTCTATCTCGAAGTGACGTTTACACCGTACACGCACGTGCATCGCAAGGGCGTGCCCTGGGATGAGATAATTGGCGGCATAAGCGCGGGTGTCGGCCATGCGCGGAGCGAGTGGGACGTGGAGATGCGCTTGATACCAGACATCGCGCGCGAATGCTACAGTGACGGTCTGATGGAAGGGGCCGAGAAGACGGCTGAATGGGCGGTGGCCGGTAAAGACATGGGCGTGGTTGCCCTCGGACTCGGCGGTAGAGAGCGGGGCAACCCGCCCACAGCCTTCGCGGAGGTTTTTGATTACGTCCGGCAGAGGGGCTTGCGCTCCGTACCCCACCAGGGAGAAACCACCGGCTCGGAAGGGATGTGGGAGGCCATAAACGTTCTGAAAGCCGAGCGTATCGGGCACGGAATAAGGTGTATTGACGACCCGGAGCTTGTTAGCTTCCTGGTAGAGCGGCAGCTTCCTCTTGAAGTCTGCCCCACGTCGAACGTCTGCACGGGGGCTGTACCTTCGTTGGAAGCTCACCCGATAAGACGACTATACGACCAGGGCGTTTACGTCACGCTCAACTCGGATGACCCGCCCATGTTCAACACTACTCTTACGGACGAGTACATGCTCCTAGCTGCGCGTTTCGGCTTCAGCCGCGACGAGTTGGCGGTCTTGAGCCTGAATGCCATGCGCGCAGCCTTTCTGCCTGACGATCAGAAGACGCAGATGGAACAGCAGTTTCAGGATGAGATAAGCAGGTTACTGTAGAGGATAACGAATGATAAACATGGCACGGCCCCAGATTGGGGAAGAAGAGAAGGCGGCGGTGATAGCCGTGCTGGAGTCGGGGCAACTGGCCCAGGGAAGCGTGGTGGCCGACTTCGAGCGGGCTTTTGCCGACTATTGCGGAGTGAAGCACGCGATTGCCACCAGCAACGGCACCACCGCTCTGCACCTGGCGTTGCTTGCGAACGGTATCGCGCTTGGGGACGAGGTAATTACCACCCCCTTTACCTTTATCGCTTCGGCCAACTCGGTGCTGTATACGGGGGCGCGGCCCGTGTTCGTGGACATAGACCAGGACAGC
>JBBSGN010000255.1:0-5075 GCA_038254085.1 Chloroflexia bacterium
AGCAGGGCTGCTTGTAAACCAGCCGTACTTCTGAGAACCTCTGCAATCCGTAAGGAGGTCCAGATAAAGGTTCTATGGAAAAGCCCCTTGATTTATCAATGGGGTCGTTTACTACTTTACTTGACGCTATTAGGGCAGCTTCTACAGCTTAACATTCCCACTTACCACTTGCCATGCAAGGCGCGTGCCGCCGAGATGAAGTATATCAACAGCATCAACAGCATCAACAGCAACCAGTCGTTCCGCAGGCAACAAGCAGAGAACCTGCCTGTAGAGAACAACTCGGCTTGCAAAGGTTGTTACAGAGAAGAGAAGCCTGACTGGTTTACCAGGAGGAACGGCGTGCAGGCGCAGAGTGGGGACTGCTGCTGGCTAGCTGCCGGCTACCAACGCCTAACCGCCAGCCACTAGCTACCGGCACACAGCGTTACGCAGACGTTCCTGACTGGCGGCCCCGCTCTCGTCAACGCACTCGGTGAAATAGTCTACGACCGATTCACCATAATCGTCAAACAGCCCCTTTATCACACCCTTGACCACATACCGCTCGAAGTCGGCCCTGTCCAGGGCAGGCGTGTACATGTAAGTGGAAGATGTCCTGTCCTGGTGGAGCAGTCCCTTCTTAGCGAGCCTGCTCATGGTGGTCATTATGGTCGTGTACGCGAGGTCCTTCTTTTCACGCAGGGCCTTGTGGACCAAGCTGACCGTGGTAGGTGTATGGTCCCACACCACCTCCATAATGTCGCTTTCCAGGGGGCCTAGCACCTTTTTCGATTTGGACGAGGATGGGTTGAACCGAAACTTGATGTTATGCGGCGCATTCGTTGTGTTCATGTTTACTCCTGTATCAGGCATAAAGTAATCGGCCATATAATATAGCCATGCCGTCACGTGCGACGTGCGCTCACTTGCGCCATTGTACATTGAATACTATATAGGCTAACGCACCTAGGCACCTAGCATCTCATTCTACCACTTAATGTCAACTGTTGATAGTGACGAGTGACAAGTGACGAGATTTTAATGGCTGGTTGCTAAAAACACCCTCCGCCTTCTGCGCTCGTCACTTGTCACTCGTCACTATTTCGGGCGGAACGCATCGAACGGGATAATCTCGGAGCGTCCACCGGGCGGGGTCCAGTACCAGAAGACAGGCTCGCGCCAGCCGGGGGCCTGAACCACCAGGCGGACAGCGTGCGGGCCAACAGTCAGGGGCACACGGATATTACCCAGGAGGTCGTTCTGCTGGGGCACACCGGCCTCCGCCGACAGCACGCGCTTACCATCAAGCCATATCTCCGTCTTGCCGATAGTCTGCGTGGCAAAGACGTAATCCCCACTTTGAGCAGCCAGCAATGCACCTTCCCACACGACGGTGAAGGGCTTGTTTCCCTTGCTTATCGGATCGTTGAAGAAGAACCACGACGGCGTCGGATCAATGCGGGTGATAGCAGCGGGCAAGTTTGCGGTCTTTGGGCCAGACCAATATGACCCTTTAAGCCCCGCTTCAACCGGCCTGGGTGCGACGAGGTCGGCGTAGGGGATATAGAGGATGTACAACACCGCGTCTCCGCCTGTCGGGGCGGTGGGGCTGTTGGTGGTCATATGAGGGTAGACGGCCTTGAACAGTGGTAGCGCATGACCGTTCCGGTTGTCTATAAAGACGATTGCGCCTCGGCCTTTTACGGCAGGCTTTGGAAGGGGAGTTTGGTATGGCGCGTCGAACAGGCCGCCGCCCGGCCCACCGGCGAGGAACTGGATGGTCGGTTGGGCGTACAGGCCGTTGACCGTGTAGATGTCCGCGTCGTCCCGGTGCCGGTTCACCTCGCCGGCGATCAGAGTGGCCGCAGTCGAGAACTTGGGCCAGACCTGTGGGTGAGGCTCCTGCACGCGAAAGTAGCGATTGTAATTCCCCACCGCAATAGCCCCCACGAGCGCGAAGGCGACCAAAGCCAACGCTGCGGATTTTGGCTTACCCTGCTCGCTCCAAAATCCAAGATCCAAAATCCAAAATCGAGCAATGGGCAAAGCGGCCACCAGGGCTACGGCGATAGTCACACCGAGCGTGCGGAGCGCCTGGGGAGCGTCGTCCGGGTTGGACAGCAGCCCACCGGACATCAACACCAGTGGGCTGCTGGCAAGCATGACATAGGGCCACCGGGGAGCATCGAAGAGTCGGCGGCGCAACGCCCAGTAGGCAGCCAACCCGAAACCAACGGGTAGCAGCGCGGCGGTCACGAGGTCGAGCATCCGGGCATTGGGGAGATTGTGGCGGCCATTCACGTCGCCTTGCTGGTTGAACATGGCCGCATGGCGGCCCAGGCTTATCGCCAGGGGTTCAAGGCTGTGGGCCGCGTCTATCGCGCTGAACAGCGACACCGAGGCGGCGCGGGCAGCGTAGTCCTCCGGCTCGGCAACAGCGAACGTCAGCACGGGGGCGGCGGCCAGCAGCAGACCTACAAGCGCCACGCCCAGCCCACCGCGAACCCGCTTCCAAAGCCCTCGCTCGGTGGCAAGGCGGAACAGCACCACCAATACGATCAATGCCAGCCAGGCCCGCGATATATAATACAGATGGAAGCCCAGCCCAAAGAGGAGTCCCGCCGCCACATACCAGATTCGCCGTCCCGTATAGATACCTCGGAACAGACAGCCCGCCGCGAACAGATCTATTGGCACCGACCAGATCGCGTTGAAGGCGATGCGGCTGAAGTTGATATTCCAGGTCATAGTGGCAAGTATAGTGGCGCTGACGAGGGCTACCCGCGTGCCAAAGATGGGCCTGGCGAACCAATAGAGGCCCGCCACTCCCGCCACCCCCGCTAACGCCATCAGAAAACGTACCGCCAGCACGGTGAGGCCTAGCAGCTTGATCATGGCGGCAAGCCCATATAGGTAGAAGGCAGGCTCGCCGTCTCCCCCTCCGAAGTAAATAGGCCGGAAGGTCGGGTCGGCCAGAATCTGCTTGGCCTGCTCGCCCGCAATAGCCTCATCCAGCCAGAAGCCGCGTGGTATCAGGTCCAACTGGTAGAAGCGCACAACGGCCGCCAGCAACACGATGCCAATTAGCACAAGCACCGCGATGGCGGGGGGAATCGCCGGCCTAAGCCCCTCAGAAGACGATTGCCCACCGCGAGAACGCTCACCAACAAAGCTACGAACAAAGCCACCCAGCAGGAAGAGGGCCATGCCGACCAGCCACAGCACCGAGGGTATATTCGCTGCGAGCGCATCTGCGCCCTTCCCCTTAGCGTGTGACAGGGCGACGAAGCCCGGTATCGTGACCGCAACCGCAAGAACGGCCAAAAGGGTAAACACGACGAATGACGAATGACGAACGACGAACGGCGATGCTGTTTCGGATATTGTTTCGCTTGAGTCACTGTGTATTCCAGCTTGTTCGTCTAACGGCGGGGCGCTCGGCCAACGCCCCTCGGCCACGACGAACAGGGCAGCGCCCAGCACCAACCCGCCCCATCCCAGGACAGCAGGCACTTGTTCTCGGTGGTCCAGCAGCCATTGGCCGGCCAGGGCAACGGCGACAGATGCTAAAACCAGAAGCGCATATTTTGGATTTTGGATTTTGGATTTTGGATTTGCAGACACAGCGAAAAATGCCGACTACCGGCCACTAACCGCCCGGTATATCTCCGCGATGCGGGCTATCTTGTGGTCCCAGGTGTGCTCGGCCAGCGCCTTGCGGCGACCTGCCTGGCCCATCGCTTCGGCGGCGTCGGGCCGTTCCAACAGGAGTTGTATGCGGTTGGCAAGCGCGGGTACGTCGCCGAAGTTCACCAGATAGCCGTCTACCCCGTCGCTGATGATCTCGGGTACGCCGCCCGCCCACGCCCCGATTACGGGCACGCCGTTCAGCCACGCTTCAAGGTAGACGATGCCGAACGAGTCGGTACGCGAGGGCATACAAAAGACCTGCCCGGCTGCGTGCAAGTCGCGCTTGTCCTCGTCGGAGATGAAGCCGAGCCACCGGCATCTGTCGCGCACATCCTCCGGCAACTCCTCGTAGTACCGCCGGAACTTGTCCAGCATCGTGGAGCCTGCCGTCAGGAAAGTGGCATCAACGCCGCGCGCCCACACGCGCCGCATCGCCTCTATCGTGGTATCAGTGCCCTTGTCGTGGGCCGCAGCGCCTATGTAGTAGACAATAGGCCCTTCCACCCCGTACTTGCGCCGTAACCGCTCGCCGTTGCCTCCCACCACATCATACGGATTCACGCCCACGCCAACGCGCTCCATCTTGTCGGGTGGCACCCCCAGGTCGGCCAGGAAGTCCCGCTCCAACCGAGTCTGCACAATGACGCGGCTGGCCCGCCGCTCCAGGTCGAGTTGGTGCTGCATCGTATAGTAGCGGCTGATGTTACGGTCGCCCGGCTCGCCCAGGTGGGTGAACGGGGTAATGATATGCGGAATGCCTACACGCTCGGCATAGCTGGCGGCGGGCGCGATAATGCCCTCGAATGGAATATTGGTCGTGTGAACCAGATCGAACTTGCCGGACGGCAATGCCCCAAACGCCCGGCGCATCGAAGGCACCCAGGGCGTGAGGCGCGACATCGAATACAGGAACGGCACCGCGCGAAAAGGAAGATCGCTCAACTCGGCCATAGCCCGGCGCCAGGCTCGGTAATAGATAGCCGGAAAAGGTAAGTGGCGTACTGGGAAACGCCTTATCACCACTCCGTTGCGCATGTCCCGCACCGATTCGATCCTGCGCGCCTTCCTAGACCAGAAATAGTCGAGGTCCCACGCATCGGTGGTCCACACCTCAACTCGATGCCCCGCACGCGCCAGCCGCTCGGACAACTCCTGAAAGTATAGCTCCGAGCCACCCACATAAGGGTAATAACGCTGTATAACGTGCAGGATACGCATGAAAATTATGAATTATGAATTACAAATTATAAATTACTTGCTTCAATTCATAATTCACGATTGATGCATAACCTACCAAGCAAAGTTGACGAAGGACAAAGGAGAGATAGAGTGGCGCACGTTAGCCCAAGCTACTACCATAAGGGCAGTCAGTTTGGCTACTGTGCGCGCAACCAACCCACGCC
>JBBSGN010000256.1:0-5075 GCA_038254085.1 Chloroflexia bacterium
CAAGACGCTCTGGCAGCTCAGCGCCTTGTGCATACCCTGCTGCTGGGTGAACTCGGAGACTAGACGCAAGGGAACAGGACCGAGGGACGACGTATGAGTTGGTTGCGCCTGGTAATCTTCGACATGGACGGGTTGATGGTAGATAGTGAGGGCGCACAACGCATCGCTATGAACACTGCGCTCACGCCAGCCAGTGTAAGCATAGGAGAGGCCGAGTGGCGTGGCATGGTGGGTCGGCGCGCCGTCGAGCTACTTGCAGATCTGAGGGAACGCTATCACATTACGGTCACGGTAGAAGAGTTATTGGACGCCAAGAACCAGGCCTACAGCATATCAATCCAAAGCCACGTCACGCCGATGCCGGGTCTGTACGAACTGGTGGAGAAGTGCAAGCAAGCAGGTTCGACTATGGCCGTGGCTTCATCATCGGTCCTTAATGATGTGCAGGCCATTGTTCAGGCACTCAAGCTGGAGGGTGCCTTCTCAACTCTGGTGTCAGGCGACGATGTGAGCCGAGGCAAGCCGGACCCAGAGATCTTCCTGGAGACGGCCCGTCGGATGAACATCAAGCCCCGGTACTGCGTGGTGCTGGAGGACACAGCGCATGGCGTACAGGCCGCCAAGCGGGCAGGCATGCTGTGCGTTGCCATACCCAATAGCTTTACCGAGGGCCAGGACTTCAGCCAGGCCGACTTGATGGTGAAGAGCCTGACCGACCTCGACTTACCGGCTCTGGAAGCGTTAAAGATGCAGAGGAGATAAGAGAAAGGTGGAAGTGTGGAAGTAGAGATATCAGGTGAGGCAGATAATCCGGATAACCGGGATAACCGGGATAACCGGGATAACCCGGACAACCCGGAATTACAGGAGAAATTGGAGCGGGTGCGCGCTCTCATGTCGAGCCTCGGGTTGGACGCTCTGCTGTTGAGGCGTCCTTCGAACGTAGCCTGGATCGGCGGTGGAGGCCGTACCTACGTCAATATCGCTGTTGAGACCGGTGTGGGATCGCTGCTGATTACACGTAATGAGCGCTACTTACTGACTGATGTCATCGAGGAGCGTAGGCTGGCCGAAGAAGAAGGGTTCGGGCGGGGAGGCTGGCAGGTAGTTGCCGAGGCATGGCACGAGCCACCACGCGAACTTGCTGCTATTACCAGCGGAATGAGCGTGGGGGCAGACCTACCTACTGAACACAATGGATGTGCAGCCTACAAGGATGTAGGAGGGGAGGTTGCTCGCCTCAGGTGGCATCTGACCCCTGCGGAGGTGGCTCGCTACCGTGCCCTTGGTCGCGATATAGGTGCTGCAATAGGCCGTGTTGCACGAGCCGTTCGCCCTGGAAAGTCGGAGGATGAGATAGCGGGCCTCATAGCACAGGCTACGTATGGGGAAGGGGCCGTGCCCGTGGTGGTGCTGGTGGCAACAGACGAGCGTATCCACAGCCGCCGTCACCCTTTACCGACCGGCAAGCGCCTGGAGCGAACCGCCCTGCTGGTGCTGTGCGCACGCAGGCATGGTCTGATCGTCAGTCTCACTCGGCTTGTGAACTTCGGACCCATATCGGACGAGCAGCACCGGCGCATGCACGCTGTAGCCACGATAGAGGCCGCCGCCATACAGGCAACTCGGCCCGGAGTGAAGGCTAACAGTGTGTTTGCCAGGATAGTAGAGGCGTACGCAGCTACTGGCTTCTCAGGTGAGTGGGCTCATCATCACCAGGGAGGATCAGTGGGTTACGCGACCCGCGACTATATTGCAAACCCGCTTACGGAGTTTGAGGTAGAGCCGGTACAGGCTTTCGCCTGGAATCCCAGCGTGCCCGGGGCCAAGTCAGAGGACACGTTCCTTATCTCCGAAGCAGGACCCGAGCTGCTCACTGCGACTCCGGATTGGCCTTACCAGCAGGTAGAGGCTGCAGGCACTCTTATGGCGCGTCCCGACATGCTTGAGATTTAGCGCCTGATGGGAAATGGGAACAGCACACTGGCAGCAGGAATTCGCCCTTGCGTAGCTGTATGCGATAGCTGATACGCAGACGGTCGCAGACCCGGTCCAAGTCCATCCTCTGTATATCGAACAAGTCGGCATCCCCAAACCAGCGGCGCAACCAGGCCACCGCCTCCTGTGGGCCTGTGCCTTCTCGTATACCCGACGGGACCAGTGCTCTGAAACGGGCATCAATTTGGAAGCACGCCTCCAGGTCTTCAAAGTCTCGCCTCGCCAACGCAGCCAGGAATCTCTGGCCAACGCTCAGCCTGGTCGGACCTGCCGCATCTACTTGCGGTGCAACACTGCTGGCCGGGACGGCGTAATTCTCTGTGAGATTCTGTTTGTTCGTTGTTGTCATCTCAACCTCCCTGGACCTTCCTGGCAGCCAAAGAGCCTATGAGCGCGTGTCATGGCGCCTTTGGTGCGATGCTAATGCAATAGTTAGATCAAAATCGGTGCTGAGAGAACCATCTTCGCCCAGCACCCCGCCGTTCGCGCTTTGCGCCATATAGAATTAGGAGTCTTGGCGCACCTCATATATTTCGTCGGCGACCAGGCCATGAGCCTCGCGATGTACCTGGTTGGCGCCTTGCGCGTCCGGTGCTTCAACGAGACAGAAAACCTTGCCCCCGGCCTCGTCGATCCAGTAATGCAGGTACTTGACGTTATATTCGTCTTGCTTCTCCAGGTCCTTTGCGTGGGCCTCGGCGACGGCATCGGCTGTGGCCCCGGGCAAGTTGTGGATGTCCATAAAGAGTGGCATTGCGGTTATTCTCCTTAGCTTGGTTGTTGTATCTTTGGTTTCGCTTCCGCAAGGCCCGCGTAGGGAACGTTGAAGGAAGCTATTTGTCGTCAAACTTTCGACTCGCGGCTTCAGAACCCAATGCTGGCGGCGCCTGAAGCCATGTACTGGACGACATAGGCAGCGGTAACGATCTGAGCGCCTTTGATCAGGTCGCTCTCAGTAATGCCGCGGGGCTTGGCGCATGTGCCGCATACCCATATCTGGCCGCTGTTCGTGACGAACGCCTCCATCACTTCCTTGAGTGGTTGGAAGCCTTCCTTGTGTATGCCGTCCGCATAACCTTTAGTCGCCAGCCGCACGCCTTCGATGGTAAGGAGCACCGCGGTCGGCTGGTCGGCTGCGGCCGCCACGTTGCCGAATATGAACGAGAGGGTGGCCCGCTCGGGGTCTTCTTTGCCGTACGAACAACTCACGAGTATATCTGCCAGTTTGTTTACCTCTTACTTTCTTTTCTGATGAAGAAATCCAGAACGCCATTGTCTTCTTCGGCCGTCGCCTGCAGAATATTGCCGGTGAGTGTACACCAGGCCGGGACGTCCAGGCGTGCAGAAGGGTCATCCGCTCGTACCAACAGGATCTGACCGGGCTGGAGTTCCATCAGTTTAGCCTTGATAGCCGGGGTCAGGACGGCGCAGGCCGTGCCGGGCCTGTCGCTGTTGTCAAGGAGTTCCAGGGTCGCGGCAGGGATGAGCCTCTCAACATCTCCTGATACACTTTCTCTGTTTCTCGTCATAGTCGCCTCCACTTTGGTCACTAACTGCGCCTGGTTTTGCCAGTGACGTCATCATAGCAAACAGTCAGGGTGCTTAACTTCGCTTGTTTAGAGTATTCCACACGCAGGGATAGCATGGCCTTTTAAGGCCATGCTATGGAGAACCAGCCTGAATAACACGATTTGGGATCCCTTTTTCCATTTCAGGGGTTCTCGGGGGATCCCGCGCTCTATACAAGGAGGGCACGAGCGAAATGACATAGCAAAGCCAGGCAGGGGTGGGGGTTGTGGGGGTTGTGGGTATTGCGGGTGTTATCTTGGGATGTTGGCGGTTATAGCAGCCCTTGGCGAGCCGCGTAGGCAACTGCTGCAGCTCGTGAGGGAACGCCCAGGCGAGTCAAGATATTGGTTACATGACGGTGGACAGTGTGCTGGCTCAGCATAAGTTGCTCCGCTATCTCCTGATCGCCCAAACCCTGGGCAATCAGAGTGAGCACTTCCTTCTGGCGTGCCGACAAGAGTTGGCGCTCGCGTGTCTCGTCGGGCCTCATCTTGCGCGAATGCTGGAGACGCTGCAGTAGCGCCTCTGCTCGTGCTGCCTGACGCTCAGCACCTAACTTACGCAACGAAAGCAAAGCCGCATGCGCCTCTCGCTCGGCGGCGGGAAGGCGACCAAGTGCTTCCAGCGATTGGCTCAGCGCGATGCGGGCCTGTCCCATTTCATACGGCGCCCCGCTATGCGCGAACAAAGCCGCGGTATCCTCCAGCAGGCTGCGAGCACTTTCGTGGTCATTGTTACCGGCTGCTACCAGACCGCCAATAAGGTTGGTGATGGCGAGCAGAGGACCGGTTCCGATCTCCCGGGCAACCACTGTCAGCTCCTTGAGGGTATGCTGTGCGTCGTTGAGATTGCCGAGGGCCAGGTGGGCTCTCACCATCAATTCCAGCCCGCCCACTCGCTCAGTACGGTTCTCAGAGGGGATGTGGCGAAGGTAACGCTCCGCATGGTCGAGGGCGGTTTCAGCCTCGCCCAGGTCGAGCGCCAGTCTTCCCATGCCCAGTTGCGCTGGGGGAAAGTGCAAAACTTGCTCGATTAGTGAGACCGCTTCGTCTAATCTGCCCTGTTGAAAGCGCAGATAGCCCTGCCGGGCTATTGCCTCCGCCAGGAAGGCCGGACGCGTGGCCTGCAAGGTTCTGGCGGCTTCGGTCAGCTCCGACTCCGCTTGTTCCCAGGCACCTGCCCACATCAACACGCCTGCGTAGTGACTTCGGCAGACACCAAGCATGGGAACGTAGCTTATGCGCTCGCAGTAATCTTTCAGGCGCTCGCACCACTGGAGTGCCCGATCGTAATCGAACACTCGCTCGCAAGCGAAGATCAAGCAGCAGCAAGTGGACCCGATGGCGGTGCGGTTGCGCATCTCGCCACTTATGGCCGCCGCGGTGGCCTCGTCAAGCCGGCGCATCCCGTCGTCTACCCTGCCTTCACTGAAAATCGGTTGAAGCCATTTCCATTTATGGGCTGTGGTACGACTCTATGAGGCGTACAAGGCTTGTTCATAGTTTTCC
>JBBSGN010000257.1:0-5073 GCA_038254085.1 Chloroflexia bacterium
TATTGACAGCCACTATAACTGGCGGTATACTGAGGTCACTTCGAGATTACAGTTTCGGCTGTGAGAGCGAAGGAACAGAAGCCCAGACGGTCCTCACGGATTGTTTGGGTTTTCTGTTTAAGCTGGTAGTCGGTAGTCGGTTTTTCCTAGCGTACCGACTACCGAAGGAGTATGCTCAATGTCCGGACTCGTCTTTGCCTGTATCGCGCCGCACGGGGGCGAAGTGATCGCCGAGCTTGCGGGCGAAGCGGCCTCTAGTGCCGCCACCACACGCCAGGCAATGGAGGAACTAGGCCGCCGCATGTCGGACGCGCAGCCGGAAACTGTGGTGGTGATAACCCCGCATGGGATCCGGGTCACCGATGCCGTATGTGTAATGACCACCGAGCGAGCGTTCGGCACGCTGGAAGGCGAAGGCGGGCACGGGCGCGTCGAAATAGACATGGCCGTAGACACCGAACTGGGCCGCCGAATCGCAGAGCACGCCGCCCAGGTCTACAGCGTGCCAACCGTGACAGCCATCTATGGGGCCACCAGCGGCGAGGGCTGTTTCACTCCCCTCGACTGGGGTGCGGTGGTGCCTCTCTGGTTCCTGGGCGCACACTGGCCCACCCCACCCGCTATCCTCAGCATCACCCCATCGCGCACCCTTACCCTTCAGCAATTGTACGATTTCGGTACCGCCCTTGCCGAGGTCGCCGCCGATATGGGACGGCGCGTGGCGCTGGTGGCGAGCGCCGACTGGGGCCACGCTCACACCGCCGGTGGCCCCTATGGTTTCGACCCGGCCTCAGCGGAGTTCGACTCCATGATGCAAGAGACCATGCGCGCCGATGCCCTCGACCGTTTGTTGACCACCGACCTTGACTTCGCCGAGCGAGCTAAAGTGGACGGCCTGTGGCAGACCGTTATGCTGGCCGGCGCTCTGCACCGCACGCCCATGCGCGGCCAACTCCTCTCCTACCAGGCCCCCAGTTACTTCGGCATGCTCGTCGCGGCATACGAGCCAGTAATCGGTGCTTAATTACCGACTACGGACTACCGGTCCCTATTTCGTAATACTCCTGTAACCTCCTTTAGCACCCGGTTATCTCAACCTTCTATACTTAGGGGGATATGCACGCGCGTCGTGCTTACTACTTGGATCGGAGGAGGCACAGCATCGCGCTTTTACAACCCTTTAATAGCCCCTTCTACAGCCCTGAGTAGCCCTTTACGAAAGTGGTGATATAATGGTGAACCAGCATTATACACAAAGCGCGGTGATGGCGGCTGTACGGGCCGCAGCTCCTCAGCACGGCAAAACCCCCGCACCATCTCCACGTGAGGATAGCACGTTGAACACAGGTGAACTCACCGTCCTTGTCGTGGACGACGAACCGAATATAGTCGAAGTAGTAAGCGCCTACTTGCAGCGCGAGCTTTTTAATGTGGTAACTGCCTCCGACGGTGAAATGGCTCTGCAAAAGATCGCCGAGCACAACCCCGACCTGATTGTGCTGGACGTGATGCTCCCGCGCCTCGATGGCCTCGAAGTCTGCCGCCGCGTCCGCGCCGCCGGCAACACGCCCATCATCATGCTTACCGCCAGGGGCGAAGAGACCGACAAGCTGGTGGGCCTCGGCATCGGGGCCGACGATTACCTGACCAAGCCTTTCAGCCCGCGCGAACTGGTGGCCCGCATCAAGGCCGTGCTGCGCCGCGCCACCCTTGCGCCGGCCCCTGAGCCTGGGGCCGGCTCGATTCTGCGCTTTCCCGGCCTCAAGATCAACCCCAAGACCCGCACTGTCGAGACCGACAACGGCTCCGTCGAATTGACCGCCAAAGAGTTTGACCTCCTCCTATTCCTGGCAAGCCACCCACAGGAGGTCTTTACCCGCACCCAGCTACTCGATCAGGTGTGGGACTACTCCTACTACGGCGACACCTCCACCGTCACCGTCCATGTTCGCCGCCTCCGCGAAAAAATCGAGCCGGACCCTATGCGCCCCCGCTACATCAAAACCGTCTGGGGTGTAGGCTATAAGTTTGAAAAGTGAAAAGTGAAACGTAAAACGTAAGGAAGAGGCCCTTACGTTTTACGCATTCGGGACCATGTCTACGGAAACCCAACACGCAACACCCAATCCCCAGTCCCCAACACCCAGCACGCAGATGCTGCGCGTGGCTGGGTGGGCGGTGGGCGCGCTGCTGGCGGCGTTGGCGGGGGCGCTCATTTACGCGGCTATGGCGCTCAGCCCTCCCGCCAAGGACTTGCAGGACCTCACGCGCTTCCTGCTTATTTCGGGTGGGGTATCGGTGTTGCTGGGAGCATTAGGCTTCCGGCTGGGCTTGGGCACGCGCATACCCTCCCTGGCTATCACGATGGCGCTGGTCTACCTGGTCGGTGCAGCGGTGGTGGCGGTCAACGTGCTCTATACCGCCATGTACATGTTCCTGTCGGCACACGACTTCGGCCTCCTTACGATCCTGCTCGTCTTTTCGGCGGTCATATCGCTCTTCTTCGCCTTCTTCCTGTCTCAGAGTATGGTGTCGCGCCTGCGTAAGCTCCTCGCGGTCGCTCACCGCGTGGCCGAGGGCGACCTGACGGCCCGCGTCGAAGCCAGTTCCCGCGACGAAATAGGCCGCCTTGCAACCGAGTTCAACTCGATGGTAGCCCAGCTCGACCAGTCGCGCCTCCAACGTGACCGGCTCGAGGCCTCCCGTCGCGAGCTTATAGCCGCCGTCTCGCACGACCTCCGCACGCCCCTCGCCAGTATGCGCGCTATGATCGAGGCCCTGAATGATGGCGTAGTGAGCGACCCTGAGATTGTGTCGCGCTACCTCCACACCATCCAGAACGAGACCCACCACCTCACCACCCTCATAGACGACCTGTTCGAGCTATCCCAGATAGACGCGGGTGCGCTCAAACTCCGCCTGGAGCCTACCTCCATCGAGGACCTGGTGTCGGACGCGCTCGAAAGCATGACGGCCCAGGCCCGCCAGAAGAACGTGCAGCTACAGGGCCAAGTAGAGGGTGTGCCTTCGCATGTACCGCTCGATGCCCCGCGTATGCAGCGTGTCCTCTACAACCTGATACAGAACGCCATCCGCCACACCCCAGCCGACGGCACTATCACCATCACTGTGCAAGGCAAGCCAGACCGGATAGAGCTTATCGTTGCCGACACCGGCGAAGGCATACGCGAGAGCGACCTCCCTCACGTCTTCGACCGCTTCTATCGAGGCGAGCCTGCCCGCACACGCGAAGGAAGCTCACCAGGTGCGGGCCTCGGCCTCGCCATCGCCAGGGGCATAGTCGAAGCGCACGGCGGCACCATCAGCGCCGCCTCCGCCCCGGGCCAGGGCGCTGCCTTCCGCGTCGTCCTTCCCTCCTTGGCTAAGTACTGAGTACCGAGTACCGATTCCCCTTCCTCGATAGCGGCGGATGTGGAAAACCGCTTGGCCTACCTATTGACTCGGTTGCCAATACCTGCTATACTCAAATCACTTCAGACGATTGAACTTCGGTTCACTACTCTGAAGCGACAAAACTCCGGAGGGTCCGTAAGGTCCGTCTGGAGTTTGTCTTTTAAGCAGGTATTCCCTCTATGTCCCTATTCGCCACGTTGCTAAATACGGCCAGTGAGCACCGATGGAACAGAAAACCCGAATATTGTAAAGCCGTTGTTGCGCGGCTGGTTTCACGCTGCTGCGGCTGTCGCTGCGCTGGCATACACAGTCGCTGCGTGCTGGCGCAGTTGGGCGGACCTGCCACGCTTTGGCTCTCTGCTCGTATTCGGCCTGGGGATGGTCGAGCTTTATACTATGAGCGCAATTTACCACCTGGGCCGCTGGCGCGAGCAGGCGCGTCGCGCCCTTCGCGCCCTTGATCACTCCAACATCTTTGTGCTCATTGCAGCCACCTATACGCCACTCTGCTTCAACTTGCTCACAGGTTGGATGCGCGTGGTAATACTCGGCCTAATATGGGCGTTGGCCCTGGCAGGAGTGCTGACCAGTACGCAAGCCCGGCATATACCGCGCTGGGTGAACACCATCCTCTACATTGGAATGGGCTGGTTAGCCCTGCTTGCCCTTCCTGGTTTCTTGCAGGTCTGCCACCCGTTGCGGTGATTCTCCTTTTTCTAGGCGGCTTGCTCTACACAGTCGGAGCGATAGTCTACGCCCTGAAGCGCCCTAACCCGTTTCCGCATGTGCTGGGGTTCCACGAGGTCTTTCACCTGTTCACAATTGCCGCAGGCGCGGTATTTGCTCTGGTAATCTGGGTCTGGGTGGTCCCTCCTGGCGCTAGGTAGCAGATATCTGTTCCGAAGCTGCCGACGGGGCAATACGAACCCACCCCATCACCCTTCACGTTTTACGCCCACCGCCTCCTCTCCCTCACTCGTTTGCCAACCGTACACGTTACTGGCACTCAGCAACTCGACCCCTTCTTCGGTCGCAACCGATTGCCGGACCGCCAGCAACCGTTCGCTCTCGCCCTCGATGCGGGTGGCAATTCGCAGCCTGTCCCCAGGCACAGCCGCCTGTTTATAATTCAGGTTGTAATGCTCACCACGTAGTTGCAGCCCCCTCTCCCTGAGAGCCTTGACACCCCACCCCAACTCCTCCTGCGCCTGCCTCATGGCATCGTCCAGCCAATCGGCATACACCGCGTTGTTGACGTGCCCCATCGAGTCCGCTTCGTGCCACTCGGCGGTCCGCTCCATGACAAACTCGCTTCCGTTATTCGATGGCTCTGTAACGGGCGGCTCGTATACTCCCAACGGCGCACCGGGCACATCGAACGCCACCCCGATGTCACGCGGCAGCGCCACCGGCGTCATCTTTTGCCGATCCATATAGACCCACTCGGCAACGCCCTTAGCCACCGTTTCGCCGGTGCGGGCGTTCTGAACAATATATTCTCGCCCTCCACGCACCCGCGCGAAATGCGAGATCCAGGTCGCTATATCGAGGTCTTCGTGGTTGCGCGCAGGCCCAAGCATCTGCAAGGTCATCCGCCTGATCACCCACGCCGTGCCCTGCTCGACGTGAAACCGGCTGCCGTACCCCGCATCGGCGGCA
>JBBSGN010000258.1:0-5069 GCA_038254085.1 Chloroflexia bacterium
CCCCACCGTCCTCCCTACCTCGCTCCCTTCCCCGGCCAGCGCCCAGGCGGCTCCCCTACCGTTCAGCGCCGCCGACTTCCAGAGGTTGTGGGCGCGCACCGACGAGCCGGTGGCCGGTCGTCGGTCGTCCTTGGTCCGCTACGAATAATGCAAGGAGGAAACAATTGCAAGACCCTCTAGACCCAGCCCCCGAACAGACGAATATAGACGCCTTCGACCTCATAGACATGCGCGTGGGCCGCATCACCGCCTGCGAGCCGTTCCCGGAGGCCCGTAAGCCCTCCTACAAGCTAATCCTCGACTTCGGGCCCTTGGGCGTGAAACGATCCAGCGCCCAGTTAACAGATTGCTACACTCCCGAACAGCTTGTAGGTCGCCTGGTGATCGCCGTCGTCAACTTCCCGCCCCGAAAAATAGCGGGCTTCCCCTCGGAGGTGCTGGTGCTGGGCGTTCCCTCTGAGGGCGTCGCCAGGCAGGGCAGCGTCGTGCTCCTCCAGCCTGAGCGCGAGGTCGAGCCTGGGGCCAGGGTCTTCTGATGATGGCATATAACTTGCACTCAACCTCACCGCTTGCCCTTAGCGGCACAGCCAATACGCCACAAGAAAGGATTTGAACAATGTCTGACCAGGTAACAAGGACCGAGAGGACCACCACAACCGAAACCAGCCAGCCCGCGCCTGCCGCACCGCAGAGCGTCAACGTCAACGTCTCGACTACCGATGACGAAGGCGGTGGTGGCATGACCTCCATCAACGTGCCCCCCGCAACCGGCACCACTACCACCACGACCAGCACCGGCACCCAGAGCGTCAACGTCAACGAAGGCTAAAGCGCAAGCGGGCAACCGTAAACCTATAAGGAGGCAATATCAATGCAAAACCAGGGGCAAAACCAGGGCAATCAATCGCGCCCCAGCGTGCTGGACACCATGAGCGAGACCCAGATGGACGAGCTTGAGAGGCAGTACTCTGAGGGCGACCACCAGGCGTGGGACACTCTCACCAACAGCTATGGTTGGACCAAAGACCAGGGCAACAAAGTCTGGCAGTGGTTCAGCCAAATCCCCGACTCCCGAGAAAAGACCCCGCCTAAAGCCACCACCTAGGTCCTTCATTCTAGCAAACAACGAAAAGAGACCAAGCCCGCCACCAAACGGATTTGGTCTCTTTTCGTTGCTTTCTCATCTAACTCTAATATGGCTCTAACCTGCCTTTAAGATTGGTCTGCGATAATAAGAATATAGCGAGAGCGCACATGCCAGTAAGGGCACTGGTAGCAAAGACAAGTTATATAGGGAATGGGACCTAGCCGCGGTCGTCGTAAGTGCGCTCTCGCCTATCAGAAAACGAACGGGCCTCTCCTTTGTTTGGCCGAGCTGATTAAGAGACATGGTTGCATCCGGCAATGTGTCAGCGAAAAGTTCGTGACCAGCGTCAGCGCAAGCTGGGAGAGGCCTGCCTTATCCCAATCTATACAATCTCTCTAGAAAACAGGAGCGACATAAACCAATGGCAAGATCAATGAAAGCAGTTTTCGCGTCACTTCTGCTCATCATGTTGCTGGCCCTATCCTGCCTGGCGTTCACCGGGGCCGCCCTCCAAAACGGCGAGCTGTCCGGGCTGCTCTCCGGCTCTTCCTCCAGCAACTACCGCCTCCAGGCCAATCCCGCCTCAGCGGTGCAGACCGAGCAGAAACCCGATTTAGCAGCCAATCAGGCAGCGCCCGCCCAGCAAAACGGTGTGGTTGACGCCCGCACCGCCGTTCGCCAGGCCGGCCCCGCCGTCGTAACCGTAGTCAACAACCTGGCCGCACAGACCAATGGCCGCCTCAATCGCGGCGTCGCCCCCCAGGCGATGGGTTCGGGCATGATCATAGACAGGCAGGGCTACATCGTGACCAATAACCACGTCGTCCAGGGCGAGCAAAGCCTACAAGTAATCTTCTCAGACGGCAAGAAGGCGCCCGCCAGTTTGGTCGGCGCTGACTCCTTCTCCGACATCGCGGTGATAAAAGTGGATGTCTCCGTGCCCGCCGTTGCCCAGTTCGGTGACAGCGACAAGCTGGAGCTAGGCCAGCCCGTGGTAGCAATCGGATCAGCCCTTGCCCAGTTCGAAAACACCGTCACGGCAGGCGTCGTCAGCGGCCTCCACCGAGACATCGAAGATAACGGCGCTCCCACTGAGCCTTCCATGCACAACCTGATCCAGACCGACGCGGCCATCAACCACGGCAACTCCGGTGGCCCCCTACTTGACCTTTCGGGCAACGTGATCGGCATCAACGTAGCCGTTGTACGCACCGCCGACATGAGCGGTGACGTGGCCGAGGGCCTCGGCTTCGCAATACCGGCCAGCACCGCACAGCAGGTGGCCCAACAGCTTATCAAATCCGGGTCGGTCGAGCGGCCATACCTGGGCATATCATACCAGCCCATCACGCCCCAGATCGCGTCCTACTACAATCTCCCACGTAATAGTGGCATCCTGGTTCAGGACGTGGCCGCCGGCAGCCCCGCCGACAAGGCCGGCATCCAGGCCAAGAGCATAGTCACCAAGTTCGACGGCACACAGCTAGACGACCAGCACTCGCTCCTCGAACTGCTACTCAAGCACAAGGTGGGCGACAGCGTGAAGCTGACCGTCGTCCCCGACGGCTCGACCACCGAAAAAGAGGTCACAGTCGTCCTAGGCACCCGCCCGAACGGCCAGTAACCAGTAATCGGTAGTCAGTAGCCGGTAAGAGATAAAACCAAACAGGACAATTTCCTCCCTCCTCGAAGCAAGAAGCCCTGCCTAAAAAGCAGGGCTTCTTGTTTTGGGTGGCAAGCAAAACAGAAAACAAAAATTGTTCTTCGATTATTACCGACTACCGACTACCGATTACCGGCCTTCTCACTTGTTGTGGTAAATAACCCTGTTCCGCTCGTGCTCTTCCAGCGTGGTCGCAAAGGCGTGCCCGCCCGTGCCGTCGTTTTTAGCCACGAAGTAGAGGTAATCCGTCTCTGCCGGATACACCGCCGCCGTTATAGCATCAAGCCCCGGATTGCAGATCGGCCCAGGCGGCAGCCCGTGTACTCTGTAGGTGTTGTACGGGCTATCCACCGTGTTCGGGTCGAGGTTCAGCACCGGCCACCACTGCGGCGATTTGCCGAGCGCGTACTGAGTGGTCGGGTCGGCCCCCAGCAGCATGTCCTTGTCGAGCCTATTCCAGAACACCGCCGCGATAGCGGGCAACTCTTCCTTCAACTGCCCTTCGCGCTGCACAATCGAGGCAACGGTCAGCACCTGGTGTATCGAGCGCCCCTTGTCAGCCGCCGCCTTACGCATGTCAGGCGTGAACTTGTCGGCCATATTGTTCAACATCAGTTTGATAATCGCCTCCGAGTTGTCCCCTTCTGACTGCTTAATCTCATAGGTGTCGGGGAAGAGATAGCCTTGAAGCCCCTGGTCAGCGGGCTTGCCCGAGGCCGATACTAACTCGTTGTTGAAGCTGACCGCCCCATCTCCTGTGCCCGCAAGCTGCATGAATCTAGTCGCACTGACAATGCCCACCGCCGATAGCTTCTCGGCGGTCTCCTCGATCCGCGTCCCCTCTATAATCGTGAACTTCTGCCCAATATCCACCGGCGCTGTCGTCAACGTCGCGATCAGTCGGTCCCAGTCCATCCCCGGCGTCACCTGGAACCGCCCAGCCTTCAGATTGCCGCCCTTGCCTGACATCTTCAGCTTCGCCGTGAACAGCAGCGTGTTATCAATAATCCCGTCCTTCTGCAAATTGTCTACAATCTGTGTGACGTTTTCCCCCGGCCTAATCGTGAACGTGACAGGCTGGTTGCTCTTGCTTGCACTGCCCGTCACTGCCGACACGTTCAGATTCTGCGACAAGAATAGATACAGCGCGAACCCCACAACCGCCACCGCCGCGATCATCGCAACGGTGATTATCACTCTAAACATGCTTCCGATAAATCCCACGACCCTCTCCTTTTTCCTGGCCGGTTGCCCTGGCCGGTTGCCCCTAGCCAGTTGTTATTGTAGCAAAGTTGGGCCTCACACCGCAAACAATCTGGCCTCCTGTGTATAATATTTTCATGAACCGCCCGCCCCTCATCGCCATCTATGGCCCCACAGCCTCCGGCAAGAGCGCCCTCGCCATAGCTCTATCCGAAGAGGCCAATGGCGAAATCGTCACTGCCGACTCCCGCCAGGTCTACCGCTACATGGACATCGGCACCGACAAGCCGTCCAAAGCAGACCAGGCCTGCGTCCCCCACCACATGATTGACCTCGTAGACCCCGACACGCCCTTCACCCTCGCCCTCTACCAGCAGGGCGCATACTCAATCATCAACGACATCCTGAGCAGAGGCCATGTCCCCATCCTCGCGGGCGGCACCCCCCTCTACATCAACGCCATCCTGGAAGGCTGGACCATCCCTCGCGTCGAGCCTGACCCCACTCTACGCGCGTCCCTTGAGCTACAAGCCAGCGAGCTTGGCCCAGCCGTCCTCCACGACCGCCTCAAAGGTCTCGACCCCCAAGCAGCCGAGCGGATTCTCCCTACTAACACCCGCCGCATCGTCCGCGCACTCGAAGTTATCTCCCTCACGGGCCAGCCGATAACAGCCCAGCAGGCCAAGCAACCCCCGCCCTACGACGTCCTCCGCATCGGCCTCAAATGCGAGCGCGACGAGCTATACCGGCGCATAGACGCCCGCGTAGACAGTCAGATAGAGCGCGGCCTGGTGGACGAAGTGGCCTCCCTTCACGCTCGCGGTTACTCCTTCGACCTCCCCTCGATGTCCGGCCTCGGCTACCGCCAGGTCGGTGACTACCTGGCTGGCCGCGCCACCCTCCCCGAAGCCGTCCAACGCATCAAGTGGGACACCCACGCTTTCGTCCGCCACCAGGCCAACTGGTTTCGACGCGCCCAAAACACCCACTGGCTCGACGTCACCCACCACGACCCAACCGGCGAAGCAATCGCTCTCGCCAAAGACTTCCTGCGTTCAACATAATTACTCATTCGCGATTAACTGACAACCAGTTACCTAAACGCAAAGACGCAAA
>JBBSGN010000259.1:0-5046 GCA_038254085.1 Chloroflexia bacterium
CTAGCCTCACCCGGCGAGCCCCAGGCGGCGCAGGCGCAATCAGGCGACAGGAAGTCTGGCGTGGACTCGCTTACCGTCCAGCAGTTCCAAGATGTGCCCGACAGCAACCCTTTCTCTACATTCATCAACCGCCTCTATACGGACGGCGTGATAAGCGGCTACACCTGCGGCGGCGCCAACCCGCCTGAGCCGTGCGTGCCACCCGCCAACCTGCCCTATTACCGCCCCGCCAGCAACGTGCCGCGCGGCCAGATGGGCAAGTTCGTGGACCAGGCCCGGCATGTGCCCGGCATAGACATCAACACAAGCACCAGAATTGACCCGCTCTTTTCGCAGAGCGACGCCGCTACCGGGGTCGGCGTGTGGGGTCAGACGGGTGGCGTCGGCTCGCCACGCGACTATAGGCACATTAACGCGGGTGTGTATGCTGAGGCATACGGTGTGCCTGGTCCGATACCCAACCCAACAAACGGCAGCGTCGGCCTGGATGCATACTCGACAAGCGATAACGGGGCGTGGATTACCACGGGGGACCCTACTAACTTCTACGGGCTGTATGTCGCAACGGGCGGCGCAACACTCGGCCTCAATGCCTCCGATCCCAATAGCGATCTGAATGTCGGCGGCGACCTGGTCGTGCATGGCTCAAAGACCGGCTACGTAGTGGACATCATGCGCAACACCGGCACCACCGACTTGCACCCCGGTGAAGTGGCGACTATGGGCACACAAGCAGCGGGGCCGGCCCAACTGGGTGAAATCCCCGTGCCAAGTGTGAGCGCCGCTGGGGTAGCCTACAACACAGGCGTAGTCGGCGTTGTGGACCAGCTTTGGGTTCCAGCCGACCCTAATGCGGCAGCAGGCTCCAAAGCCAGTACGGGCTACTACGACAATAAAGCCACCACAATCAAGCCAGGCCAGTACATAGGGGTAGTGACATTGGGAGCCTATAAAACGGTCAAGGTGGACGCCACCAACGGCCCCATCCACGTTGGCGATCTTCTCACCAGCAGCGCAAGCCCCGGCATAGCGATGAAGGCCACCAACAAGCTGGCGGCAATGGGCGCGGTTATCGGCAAAGCCATGGGCAACCTCGAGACCGGCACCGGCGTCATCCCTGTGATGGTCACTCTCAAGTAAAGCAATATGAGAAGCAACAAACGGCTCTAAGTAGGAGCCGTTTGTTGCTTCTTTTCTCCGAATTTCTTATGGCTTTTGGCCCGTCGGAGGCAGAGAGCTTGCGTGCGGCAGCGCCTCGATCAGCACCGCTTTGGCCGTAAGCGTTCGCGCCTGGGAACCGGCTTTCGCGCCCAGCACAAGCACCGGGGTGTTGGGTGTAAGCACGCTTGCCCGCACCACGGCAGGCGCGCCGTTGGGGCTTGCCAAACGCTTGACCACTGTCGCCCCATTCACCAGCACGGTATAGTTTGCGCCGGTCGCATATAGCGTAAATTGCTTGCCCTCGGCAGACCGCACAATGCCTTGCAACAATTCTTCGCCCGTCTGGGGCGCCCAGATGAGGTGCGCCGTCACCGCCTTCGCGCCACCAGTTGCGCCGGTCGCCGACTGCGCCGCGCCGTCCCCAGGCGCAGACGAGGCCCGCCCACGCAGGCCCGTGCCGGGATCGCTCGGCAATGTGGGCGCGTTAGCCGTGCCCGTATCTCCAGCCTTCTGCCCGGCAGCCACCCCTGTAGCCGGGGCAGTTACCTCAGACGCAGGGTAATCGCGGTTGCGCCCGTCTGGCTCTGGCCCTTGCAGCGAGGTTGTGCCGTTTGACAACGATCTGGCTTGTGAGGAACTGGGCAGACTCGGTTTCGCTCGGCGGCTCTTCGTTGGGTTCCCTGTGGATGTCAGCGCCGGGTTTACTATTACACGGTCGCCAACCTTCAGGTCGGCAAGCCTGGCAAAGCCGTTCTTCAGGACTACGGTGTTAGCACTTGTATGCACTAACTCGATGCGGTTTTGCCCCAGGCTCAATTTGAAGGTCGTGCCTTGCACCGCCACTATCGTGCCGGCAAGCCCGCTTACCGGCGGCTGAAAAGGCGTAGTTGATTGGGCTGCCACCAACGACCCTCCGGCCAAGCCCGCAGCCAAAGCCAGCGTAAGCAGGCAAGCAGATCCCAGGCCGATTACTTTGTTCGGTTTCATCTTTATATTTCCCCTTCGGCACCCCGGTCTGGCCGGGGCATCCTCGCGAACCGGCGTCCACCACTTCCCCACCTGTTTCATTGTAGCCCACGATCCCTACCTGCGCAAGACCCTCATGCCAACATTGGCATAGTAATTTTGGGCTATGGCCTATTGACTTCTGCCGCCGTTCTGATATGATAGGCACAGCGCACATACGTCAGGTTGCCCGTGCGCTGTACACCTATATCGCTTCGTCCAGCCCGGTGTGCCGAGTTAGCAGTTGCATAACATGGCATGAGAAGGAGACGAAGCTATGAAAGGTCTATTGAGGCAGAAGAAGGTTCGGGTTTCTCGTAATTCGGTGTTTGCGTTGGCAGCCGTGTTCGCGCTTGTTATCGCAGGCAGCGGGGCGTGGAGCGCCCAGGCGTCCGCGCCTATGTCAGGCAGTTCAAGTCCACGGCAAGGCCCGGCTCTTGCGCAAGACTTTGAGGACGTGCCGACCACCAACCCCTTTTATAACTACGTCCACAACATCTACGCCGACGGCATCGTGAGCGGCTACACCTGCGGCGGCGCCAACCCGCCTGAGCCGTGCGTGCCACCCGCCAACCTTCCTTACTATCGCCCCTCCAACTACGTCACACGAGGGCAGATGGGCAAGTTCGTTGACCTGGGTCGCCGCAACATCGCGGATGCGACGGGTACTTCCCTCGTTATCACCAACACGGTCATGAGCGACGGAGTGGTCATATCCACTACCAATGGCGCCGCTTTACGCGCTCTTAGCAGCTCAGGTATTGACGGCGTTCATACCCAATGCACACGGGCGGGTCAAGACTGCTGGGCCTTGCACGGCGTGGCGGCAGCGGGCGACTACGCTGGCTTCTTTAGCGGTGGACGTGGTGTGCATGCAAGTAGCAGCGATAGCGGTTATCCAGCCGTGCAAGGTCAGGCCACCGGCCCCGGCGCGAACGGTACTTATGGCGGCGAGTTCAGCAGTGACAATTGGAATGCCCTGCGCGTTGATCCGCCCCCAGCCGCTAATGGGCGGGCCCAGGTGTACGTCAGCGGGACCGCCGGCAACCTGAACGCGGAGGACATAGATCCAGGCGCGCTGTATATCAATGGCAATCTGACCGTGACCGGCTCCAAGAGCGGCTATGTCGTGGATGCCATGCAGAACGCGGACAGCAGCGCGTTGGAGCAGGGCGACGTGGTGGTCATAGCCGGAGATAGCGCGCCGGTGCTGGGCCAGATTCCGGTCGTCACCGTGAAGAAGGCCACCAGCGCCAACGACACTGCGGTGGCGGGCGTTGTGGATCAGGCGCTCTACGTGCCTGACGCGGCTACGCGGGCGGCCTACGAAGCCCAGCAGGCGGCGGTCAGGTCGGCAGAGATTAAGCGGAATCAGGCCCTGGCTGCGGCCAAATCCGATGGCAGCAAGCCCGACTTGTCCAACATCACCATGCCTAAAGCTGACATCACTGACGAGAGGGGCATCCCCCACGCCACCGATGCGACCAGCGCAGCGCCAGGCGGCTATATCAACGTAGTCACCCTCGGTGCGTATAAAACTGTCAAGGTAGACGCCAGCTTCGGCGCCATCAAAGCAGGTGATCTTCTTACCACCAGCTCGCACGCCGGGTATGCCATGAAAGTGACCGACAAGGCAGCCGCCAGCGGCGCTATCAACGGCAAGGCACTCAGCAGTTTGCAGAGTGGCACGGGCACCGTCACAGTTATGGTCACCCTGAAGTAGATGTAACTTAGAAAGTCTAACAAAATGATGAAGGGATGCCCACAATGGGCATCCCTTCATCATTTTGTTACGAGCCGTCTCATAAACGAAGAGCAAGCTGAGCAGTACCCATTCTCCTATGTCATTCTTCGCTCCGCTCAGAATGACATAGGAGAATGGGTTGGTTTCCGGCTCGCAATGGACAGAGTCTTGCTTGACAAACGGGCAGCCCTGTGATAACTATTGGCAGCCCACGTAATAGCATGTAACAGGAGGACAAGGATGATAAAGATGCTTGCGCTGTTCAAACGCCCCCAAGACGCCGACGAGTTCGACCGCCACTACAAAGAGGTGCATGACCCTCTTATGCGCCGAGTGCCAGGACTGGAGCGCATGGAGGTAATCCGCAACCTCAAGGCGTTTGGCGGCGAGCCTGAATATTACCAAATCACAGAGATGTACTTCCCGAGCAAGGAAGCGTTCAAGATGGCCATGGGGTCGGAGGAGAATAAGGCGGCAGGCAAGGACTTGATGAGTTTCGCCCGCGATGTGGTGACACTGGTGCACGGCGAGGTCGAGGAGTAGCCGTGGATTACCCAAGAGCGCTCCCACCTGAGGAGCTAGGCTTCAAGAACATCATTTACGCCAAAGCGAGCGGCATCGCCACAGTCACCATCAATCGCCCGGACGCGCTCAACGCCACCAACTTCCAGACGCTAAAGGAGATGAGCCGCGCCTTCGAGGACGCTTCCTACGACGACGCGGTAGGCGTACTGGTCCTTACGGGTGCAGGGGACCGGGCCTTCTGCACGGGCGCGGACCTCAAGGAACAGGAGCAGTTTGTCAGCAAGCGTGCCGATTATTGGAAGTGGATGGGGTCGTTTATCGAGGCGCACGACCGCCTGCGTAACATCGGCAAGCCGACTATCGCCCGCCTGAACGGTATGGTGGTGGGCGGCGGCAACGAGTTTAATATCGCCTGCGACCTTGCGGTGGCCGCCGACCATGTGACCATACGGCAGATCGGCACATCACGCGGCTCGGTGCCCGCAGGCGGGGCAACCCAGTGGCTCCCCATGATTATCGGCGACCGCCGCGCCAGGGAGATGCTGTGGCTGTGCGAGCCAATCAGCGCCCAGAAGGCTCTCGACTGGGGCCTGATCAACCAGGTGGTGTCC
>JBBSGN010000260.1:0-5004 GCA_038254085.1 Chloroflexia bacterium
AAACAATAGAATCTTGGCGTTCTTGGCGGTTAGTATAAAGATACTTAGAGGCGGAGTTGGGGGAGGACTTGCTGGCCGAAGAAGTCTATGACTTTGTGCTGGTCGTCCTGGGCCGAGTGGACGAAGACGTGGGTGATGCCTTTGTCGAAGAGGTCGCGGATGGCCTGGGCGTGCTGGTCGGGGTCGGTGCTGATTAGCCAGTTGCGGTAGACGTCTTCGAGGGGGACCTCGGTTTCGGCTCGGCGCTGGATGTCGCGGGGGTCGGGGTCGTCGGTGTAGTTCTTGGTCGCCTTGGGGCTGAAGCGCCACAGCCGTGCCCCCTTCTCGGCGTCTGCGCGGTTGCCCACTACGACCCAGTGCTCGACGACGATGGGCATGGTGGAGGGGTCTTTGCCTGCGGCGCGAGCGGCTTCCTCGAAGTTGCCTCGGATTTGGGGCTTGGTGACCGATTCGGGGTCGGTGATGAGGCCGTCGCCGTGCGTGCCTGCCAGGCGGGCGCTCTTGGGTCCGCCCGCCGCGATGAAGATGGGGATGGGCTGGGCGGGCAGGGCGTATAGCTTGGCGCTCTGTGTCTGGTAATATTGGCCGTCGTGGTTGACAACCTCGCCGGTCCAGAGCTTGCGAATTAGCTCGACGGCTTCGACCAGGCGGGCGGCTCGCTCTTGGTAGTCGCCCCAGCCGCCGCCGGAGGCAAGCTCGTTGATGGCTTCGCCGGTGCCGACGCCGAGCCAGAGGCGACCCGGATAGAGGGCGCTGAGGGTGCCCCAGGCCTGGGCGACTATGGCGGGGTTGTAGCGATAGGTGGGGCAGGTGATGCCTGTGCCGGCCACACTGCGCGAAACGCGCTGGCTGACGGCGGCGAGGGTTAGCCAGGCAAGGTCGGCGTGGCCCTCGTTGTCCTGCCAGGGCTGGAAGTGGTCGCTGGACCACAGACCGTCGAAGCCCGCGCGCTCGGCGGCCTCGCCGAAGTCGAGCAAGTCGGTGATGGAAAACTGCTCGCACGATAGGACGAAGCCAATAGCGCGTTTTGGGAAGCTAGGTGTGGGGCTTGCGGGTTGCTGGGTGTTGTCTGTGGTGTCCATTGCGTTCTCCTTGATGGATAGTCTGGGTCTGGTGGTTATTATACTCTGAATCATAAGGTTGCAGGAGTGGTATCCAGCAGCCCACGCTATCTCTGTAACGAACATACGGGCGACCAAAGCGGCGCGCCAGGTCTAGCTCTTCCCAGGGGCGGACGAAGTAGTTCCAGCCGGTTGCGCCGATCAAGGCGTAGGCGGTGGTGAGGGGCGAGCCGAGGAAAAGGCCCACGGCCACACCCTGGGCGAAGCTGCCGATTGCCATGGGGTTGCGGACGTAACGGTATGGGCCAGCGACCACCAGTTCGCGGGTGGCGTCGGCCGGGAGGGGCGTGCCCTTGCCTTTTACGACCATGAAGGCGGCGCTCGTGTAAGCAAGCAGCCAGCCGAGGAGGAATAGTACGATGCCTGCGATGCGCCAACCACGCGAACTGAAGCGGTAGGGGGCGAGGTGTAGCTTCTCCTCAAGGCGGTAGAGGCCGGCGGGGCCGATGAAGAAGAAGATCAACCATATGGTCTGGGATTGGATGAGGGTCTTGAGGAGGTTGCGGCGCACGCTGGCCGGGCGGGCCACACGGCCGCGTATGGAGTCGAGCAGTCTCATCGTAGGGCCTCTGGGCGGAAGCGCCAGATGATGAGGGGCAGGATGAAAAGCGATGGAGCCAGAAGCAGCACGCCGAGCCAGCTGCCGCCGGTAAGGAGGGCCAGGGCAAGGGTATAGAGGGTGGCGTAGAGGATCCCCCCACTGTAGATGCACAAGACGGCAAAGGCCCAGGGGCGTGACGTCGCCAGGGCGTAAGCCAACAGGAATGAGCCGCCTATGTAGAAGGGCAGGTCGGGCAGGAGGAAGGCGAGCAAAGCTGCCTCGTGCCCACCCGCAACGAACGGGGCGCGAGCAGGCGCGAAGGAGAGGAGGAGTGCCCACCAGATGACAGTGCCCAGGCCTTGCAAGAGAAGGAACCAGATCGCCAGTCTTCTATTGAAGAGCCTGGCGCGGACTAGGTTTGCGGCTCGTCCGACCTGGGCTACTTTCCGATTGATCATAGGCAATAAGATAGCACAATCTGCTTCCCTTTGGAAAGGGGGCTAAGATAAGAATAAAATAGACGGATGATCCAGTGGAGGCGGATCATCCGTCTATTTTATTTGCGGCTATATGCAGGCAAGCTACCTGCCGTTGATTTGTTTGTATCGGAAGGTGCCTAGCTGCGAGAGCAAGACGTTGTAAGGAGGTTGGTTTTCGGGGTGCAACTCGAAGATGGCACGCTCGAAGTATTGGACAGTGTAGGGCTTGCCGTTGAGCTTGCTCACCTCGGTGAACTGGTCGGAGATAGGGTAGCCTTGTTGGGCGAGGCCACCGTGCTGCTGCCAGTAAGCCCAGAAAGCGCCGTCTACCCAGTGTCTGGTTTCGGGGAAGTAGCGGGCGTTTACCTGGTTGGCTTGCTGGTTGGGTGCGCCTGCCGGATATTTTTGCTTGTACTGAAAGACGCCTAGTTGGGAGAGCAAGATGTTATAGGGGGCCTGGTTCTCAGGGTGGTACTCGAAGATGGCACGCTCGAAGTATTGGACGGCGTAGCTCTTGCCATTCAGGGGCGATACCTCCTGCATCACGCCGGAGATGGGATAGCCTTGCTGGGCGAGGCCGCCATTGCTGTCCCAGTGCTGGAGGAAGAGGCCCGAAACGGTCTTGCCGGTCTCAGGGAAGGTACGCGATCCGCTGCCTGGGGCGACTGGTGCCGCCTGGGGCATTTCAGTTTCCATGGCTTCTGGATGTTCGGTCTCAGTAGCTTCGGGATGCTCTGTCTCGGTGGCTTCGGGATGCTCTGTTTCTGTAGCTTCCGGGCGTTCGGTCTCGGTGCCCTCTGGATGCTCTGTTTCTGTAGCTTCAGGATGTTCGGTTCTTGTGGCGTGAGGTTGCTCGGTTTCAGTTGCTTCGGGATGCTCCGTCTCGGTCGCCTCTGGGTGTTCGGTCTCTGTAGCTTCAGGATGCTCAGTCTCGGTCTCGTGGGCCGGGGCGAACAAGGCGGTGTGCTGGGCAATGATGGTTGAGCGGGCGGCGGCCAGGTTTGCGCTGTGCGCTCCGATTGCTACACACAGGATGGTGAGGAACGCCGTGGCTATCAAGATGCTGCGGAGTTTCAGATTTTTGCTGCCTTTCATGATGGTTTCCTTTCTGTTGATAGATTCAGAGTAGATATGGGTGGGAGGCACTTTCTGTAAACAGGAGGTTATATAAAGGTACGAGTAGAGGTAACAAATATAGGCTCCAAATGGATTTATGGACAGCGAAATTGAGAGGACATAAGTACTATGCCAGCATAGGACCTTGTGGCCGGGTTGCAAAAAGAGACCGGCACCGGGGTTGGCGGCGGTCTCTTTGGGTGCGAGTTGTCTCAGTCGAGGGCCGGGTGGGCTGTGCGGCGGGAAGCTCTGTCAGGACCTTTTCGAGGCCCGCGTGCCCGTGCGCCTGGGCTTGTCGTGGCCGGGGAGATGGTCCTTGACGGCGTCAGCGATGCCTTCTGCTGCGTCGGCGACTTTGTCTTTGGCGGTTCCGAGAACGTCGCCGACAGTGCCTACCGCTTTGGCGGCGGTGTCTTTGGCCTTGTCCCCGCGGTCCTGTGCGCTCTCTTTAGCCTTGTCTACAGCGCTTTCGGTCTGTCTGGAGGCTTTGTGCGCCCCGGTTTGCGCGTCGCGCTTGGCTGTGGAGGCGGCCTTCTTCACGTCCTTCTCGGCTTTCGCTCCCGCCTTGTTCGCGTCGCTTTTCATCTCGTGCGGTCGTCGGTCGTTCGCCGCCGGTCGTCCGTCGTTAGTCGTCCATCACCGTCCTGCTCCTGCCTGGGCTTTGGCGAAAGCCGCATCGAAGCTGGCACCTACACCCATGGCTTCGCCGGTGCTTTGCATTTCGGGTCCCAGGGTGCGGTCGAGGGTGGGGAACCTGTCGAAGGGGAGGACTACGGCTTTGACCGATACACGATTGTCGCGGTGGGCTGGTGAGATGTCCATATCAGTGAGGGATTTGCCCAAGATGAGGTTGGTGGCGATGCGGGCTAGGGGCACGCCGGTGGCTTTGCTGGCGAAGGGGACGGTGCGTGAGGCCCGCGCGTTTACTTCAAGCAAGTAGACGGTGCCGTTCTTCACGGCGTACTGCACGTTGATCAGACCGATTATCTTAAGGTAGCGGGCCAGGGCCTGGGTGTGCTTTTCTACCTGCTCGACGACCTGGGGCGACAGAGTTTGGGGTGGGTAGACGCAGGCGCTATCCCCGGAATGTATGCCCGCCTTCTCTATCTGCTCCATGACGACGGTGAAGATGTTGCAGCCGTCGGATACGCCGTCCACGTCTATCTCGATAGCGTCCTGGAGGAATTGGTCCACCAGTACCGGGCGCCTGCGGAGGTGCGCGCCCAATTCGCCGAAGTAGGTCTTCAGTTCGTCCTGGCTGTAGACGATCTTCATGCCGCGCCCGCCCAGCACGTAGGAGGGGCGCACCAGCACCGGGAAGCCGATCCTGGGGGCGAAGGCTTCTAGTTCTTCCAGGCTTTCAGCGATGGACCAGGCGGGGGTGGGGGTGCCGAGGCGTTCGCAGATGCCCGCCATGCGCTTGCGGTCCTCGGTGGCCGCTACGCTGTCGGGCGAGGTGCCGAGTATGGTGACGCCCGCCTGCACGAGCGGTTGCACCAGGTTGAGGGCGGTCTGCCCGCCGAATTGGGCTATCACACCCACCAGGCCATCGCGCTCTTGCTCGACCACGTTTAGGACTTCTTCGAGGGTTAGCGGCTCGAAGTAGAGGCGGTCGCTGAGGCTGTAATCGGTGCTTACCGTTTCGGGGTTGTTGTTGATGACGATGGCTTTGAGGCCCATGCCTCGCAGCGCCTCTACCGCATGGACCGAGGAGTAGTCGAACTCTATCCCCTGCCCGATACGTATC
>JBBSGN010000261.1:0-4995 GCA_038254085.1 Chloroflexia bacterium
AGTTGGTTAGAGCGCACGGTTCACATCCGTGAGGTCACAGGTTCGAGTCCTGTCATGCCCACAAGCGATAAAGGCCCAACAATCGGGCCTTTTTTTATTTTCCACAAAGCACACGTGGTATCATAGATGTATGGCTAGCAGTCAGTGTTCACTAATCGGCGGTCGGGTCCGGCATAGCGTGGCCTGTGCCGTTCTCCTGGCGGCTTTGGCGGGGGGCTTATGGGGGTGCGACATGGGCGGTATACCGACCACTACGCCCCTCGTGGGCACTTCTACGGCTGTGGTTGCCACCGCCACACCGATACCAACGCTTGTGCCGCTCACTGAGACTGCCTCCATCGAGGCTTCGCCCCCAACCGAGCCGACAACCCAGCCCACAATCGAAACGCTTGAAATGCCAAGCCCGACCCAGCAACTTGTTGCCACGCCAAGCGCTGATATGTCCACCGTCGCGCCTGGATTGGAGCCACCCACAAGCACGCCGGAGGCCGGAGTACCCACGCCTACCCTCACACCTCGCCCCAGGCCGACCCGAACGCCCGCCCCCGATTATCCAGCAGCCGAAAGCGAATCCCCCCCAACGCCAGCCACACAGCACTCAACGCCCGCCGCAGCCGAATTCGCCCCATCAGGCGGTTGGAGCGAGGTGGTGCGGGCCGCCCCAGGCAAGAAGCGCATCGCGCTGACGTTTGATGCAGGCGCTTCGGGCGAGACCTGCCCGCGCATCCTCTCTACGCTGCGCGATCACGGCGTGCATATCACGATGTTCTTCACCGGCAAGTTCGTCGAGCAGTACCCAGATTGCGTGAAGCAGGCGGTGGCCGAGGGGCACGAACTGGGCAACCACACCTACTCGCACCTTGATTCGCGCAAGTTGACCGATGAGCAATTGGCTGGCGAATTGGATCGCACCGAGACGATAATTCGCAACCTTACGGGGGCCACCACCAAGCCGTACTGGCGGCCACCGTTTGGGGCGCGCAACAACCACGTGCTGAACGTAACCGTCGCGCAGGGTTATCGCTCGATATACTGGACGCTCGATTCGCTCGACTCGGTGGGGCAGCCCAAGACCGCTGACTTCATATTCAACCGAGTCACCAACACGCCCGGCGTCAACCTCGATGGGGCAATTATCCTCCAGCACTTCGGCTCGGACGCCTCCGCCGACGCCCTGCCACGCGAGTTAGACCGCCTGAGAGAGATGGGCCTACAGGTGGTCACTATCTCCGAGCTTCTTTCCCCATAGGCGAGTTGCGAGTCGTGCGTGACAGTGAGCATGGGGACAAGGAAGCAAAGGCGAACAGTCTCTCGCTACTGCTGGCCGCGCTAATCAACTTGGGCCTTGCCGCGCTGCAACTGGTGTTGTTCCTCCCTCTGGTCGGCGAAGGCCGCTCCCTCGACCTGCCAGGCTGGCTCGTCCTCCCCTATAGGTTTATTTACCGTGCCGATTCCCTTGCCCTCGCGTTTGGGGCAGCGTGGGCGTTCGCGCTGGGGTTGACGGTGCTGGGTTTGCGACGAGACTCGGCGCGCGATAGCCGGTGGGCCGGTATCTCTCTTTGCCTGATGTCGTTCGGGATGCTGAGTGTGGCCTACGCCCGCGACCCCTGGGCGCTCTATCTCGGCTGGGAGGTGGCGGGACTCGGTCTGTGGTGGGCGCTGCGACCTGTCTGCTCTGGACGACGCAAATATTTGTCCGCGCTGTCATTGCACATATTGGGGTGGCCTCTGCTACTGGTGATATTGCTGGGTCTTGTCTCGCCATTTGCCCCGCCGGTGACCGGCAGCGTCCAGGCATGGCCGGTAGCGGTGGCTGTGGCGTTCGGCGTTGTGGTGCTGGCCCGCTCCTTATGGGCTTCATGGGCTTACATCGGTTGGCCTCGTGCGAATGCGAACTTTGTCTATGCCCGGTTGCCGGGTCTATATGCGGTGGCAGCGCCCTATCTAGTGGCGAAGGCGTTGGTGGCCGCGCCATGGGACGCTGTGGGCGTGTGGGTATTAGCATTGCTGGGCACAATAGGAGTGTTGGGCGGGATTGCGGTGGCCTTGAACACGGAGGGTGTGGGGTCGGTTGCCGGGGTGGTTGCGACAATGGCCGCAATCAGCGTGATAGGGTTCGGTTTAGCGCCCGGCTCGCTCCTGGCGGCGGCTGGGGCTATCTGGGTGATGCTGGCAGGGTTGGTGTGGGTGGCAGCACTGCCGGTGGACGCCTGGCGAACCAATTTGCGTCCGGCAGAGACAGAGGCTTCGTTCGGAGGCTACGTTGCAGGGCCTATCTTGCTATTGGGAGCGTTGGCGGGCGTGTGGCTCATCTCGCAGGGCGCATTGAACGTCAAGTACGGCCTGATCGCGGCTATATTGCTGCCCGTATTTGCGTTGCTTGCCCTCATCGGCCAAAAGGCCCTCTTTAACTCAAAACTCAAAACCGTGCCCTCGAGCGAAGCGAAGGATCAAAACTCAAAATTACTACTCCCTATTGCGTTTCTCACATTCGCTGCCATCTTCCCGCAGTCAGTCGCAGATTGGGTGTTGCGCCCCTCCGTTCAGGCTATGGCTGGTGTGAGCGCGTTGCAGGGGCTAGAGAGTCAACTGGGCGTGGGGTTGCTGGTGAGGTCACAGCAGGAGACGGTGTTGGCCGCTCTGCCCGCTACAGGGATGGCGCTTGCCGTTTTTCTGGCGTTTGTTGCGTTGTACTGGCTGAAGAGACTTGCCCTGCTCTTGCTGCGAGAGCCGCCTGGAAAAGCCCGGTAGATGGCTGAGTTGTCGGCCTTCTCCGACTGGACGCTGGCTCTCTTGTCCCGGCTCTTTATCTATCCGGGTGGTTTATGGATGCTGATCGCGCTCTTGTGGCTCCGGTTGGCGGTCGGTATGAGTACCGAGTACCGAGTACCGAGTACCGAGGGACGGGTGCTTCCGACAACAAACTCAGTCCTCGGTACTCGGTACTCGGTACTCGTAAGGGCAAACCTGCCTGCCCTGGCGGCTGGCTGGGCCGCCCTGGCTCTGCTGCCGCTGCCTGGCGTAGCGTTGCTGCCGGTTCCATGCGACAGATTCTCTTTAGCCGCGCTAATCGTAGTGTCATTGGCCCTAGATTCCAGGGATCGTGAAGAGTGGGGTTGGACAGAAACGTCTCTAAGCGTCGCTATCACTTTGGCCGCTATGACTCCTGTTGCTGGAGGGAAGGGTTTGTTTATCAGGGAGCCGGGTATTGGCTTGGCCGATTGGTTATCAGCGTCGGCGGTTGTGGCCGGTCTTGTGGGTCTGCTACCTGGTGCGGCGCGCGATCTTTCGGGTGCGGTACGATGGCTGGCGTGGCTTGGCCTCGGCATCGCGCCCCTGTGGGGTATCCAGCCTGCTGTCCTGCTCGGAGTTTACTGGGTGAGCTTGGTGTACCTGGTGGCTGTGGCGATACTTGCCGGGTTGGGCCTTGCTGCTCGGCGGCGAGGTGGGACCGGCACGATAAGTCTTATCGCGTGGAGTCTGGCGCTGGCGTCACTGGTTGCTGCTCTACTACTTGCGGGCTGACAGGCTGGTTGTTTGGGTTGCTATATGTCTTGGCGATACTAGAGATGTATTGGCGGTAGATATCCGCGAGGTCGGGCGAGGTTATGTACAGCACGTTCTCGGCGTTGGCCTGCGCGTGCCGCGAGAAGTTGTAGGAGCCTGTTATCACCGTATCATCCAGCACCATCACTTTGTTGTGCATGTAGTCGTGCTTGCTGGTGGGCGTGTAGGGCGTGCTGGCCTTGCCTACTAGGTGGCCGTATTGTACGATCTCTTCCCACGCGCCGATCTTCCAGCGGTTGTCGGGAACCATCTGCCACTGGTACTTGACCCCTTCCATTTGGGACCAATCGTAGATGCCATTCATTGGCACGCCGCGCTGCATCAGACCCAATAGCGCCTTGATGATGCCTCCCGAAGTCAGTACGACGGTGGCGAGCGTTACCTGCCGGGTGGCGCGGTCTATTTGTTGGGCGATACCCTGATCTATCCACATACCTTCGCCCGGAGCGAAGTTGATCAGCACCGGGGTGGGGCGGCCGTGATATAGTAAGGTAGCTTCGCCGCTGTCCATCGTGTTCGACGAGGCTATGTTGCTGTCAACCCACAGATCGGCGAAATCGTGGGCGTAGTATGCTGCGAGCGGTTGCGACTGTAGGATGATTACGTTGTTCTCTTGCAAGGTCCAGGCGTCATCGCTGAAGTTGAGTGAGCCTGTCCACACCTGCGCGCTTGGCTTCATGCTGTCTATGACTATGTACTTGTCGTGCATGAGGGCGCGGTAGCCCTCTATCGCTTCGCATGGAAAGCCGAGCGATTTCACGAAGGTAGGCGTGCTGAGATCGCAGATGTCGTTGTCCATGTGCGGGATCACGCCCTGTTGGGTGCCCGCGTCGTAGGCGATGCGTATTTTGACCCCGGCGTTTGCGCGGTCATGCAGGGCGGCGAGCAGAATATCGCGCGGTTCCGGGCAGAGGCTGAACGAATAGACCGACATGTCCAGGGTCTCGGTGGCCTGGCTGATAAAATTTGCCACATGGTGCGCCACATCGTCTACCGTCTGGCAACCCTGGCAGAGAAAATAGGTCTCTATTTGGTCCATGTGCTTCCTTCGCTGTCACCGCTATTTGTCACCGTTATTGTGGTTGTCGCCGATGGCGCTCGGTTTTGCCTTGTGCCTGTCCACGATAAAGAATTGCAGGCCAAGCAGGCCCAACAAAGCAAACACGAACAAGAACATGATAAGGATATCCTGCGCGTCCAGAGTATTATAGTCGCTGTAGGCGCGGTACGCAACCATCAGGCCGATGGCGATTGTGCCGAGCGGCATGTAAGGCCCCCGCGCGTCCGTGTCACGGCTGCGCGACATGCGGTAAAGCACCAGCACGCCGCCCCCCGCCACCGTGAGCGCCGTTAGTATCAGGAGGATTTGTAGTATGTTCATACTAAGAACCCGTAACAAAACCTCTTTTCAACAAAGTTAAAGCAAAT
>JBBSGN010000262.1:0-4967 GCA_038254085.1 Chloroflexia bacterium
CCGCGATTCGCTTGACAGCATCACCGCTTTTTGCTATACTTTGGTCGGTAATGATTTGCGGAAGTGGCGCAGCGGTAGCGCGTCTCCTTGCCAAGGAGAAGGTCGCGAGTTCGAATCTCGTCTTCCGCTCAAGTGGGAAGCGTGTATCGCCTCCCCTTTTTATTTGCTACCAGCCGGAGTGGCGTAACGGCAGCCGCAAGCGACTTAAAATCGCTCGGGTGAAAGCCCGTGCGGGTTCGAATCCCGCCTCCGGCACTCTTCAGACCTCCGTAGGTAGACAACAAAGAGCAGCTTCGTCGGGAAGCTGCTCTTTGTTGTCTACTCCTATTTTTATTCAAGCACGGCAAGAATGTCGCGCTCGCTCAGGATGAGGTAGTCGTTGCCGTCCAGCTTGAACTCGGTGCCGGAGTACTTCGAGTATAGCACGCGGTCGCCCTCATTTAGATCCAGCGATGCGTGGTCACCGTTCTCCAGCAGCTTGCCGGGACCAACGGCGATTACGGTTCCCTCCTGGGGCTTCTCTTTGGCGGTGTCCGGCAGCACGATGCCGCTGGCGGTTATCTCCTCACGCTCGGTCGGTTGTATTACTACCCTGTCGCCTAAAGGCTTCAAAGACGCCATTCAGAATGTCCTCCTTGTTCTCCTCATTTGACGGCCTACTGGTCTATCCTATATCATTCTACACAGAGCCGATGATTCTAACAAGCTCGAATACGGTTGTAACCAGACTTAATGCAGACCACAGTACGCCCAGACACAGACCTACCCACTCCGCCAGCACAAGGCGCTTTGCCTCCTAAGGAGACGCCTCGGCGCGCGCCTCTGCCCATCTTGCTGCTCAAGGCCATGCGCCCCAAGCAGTGGTCTAAGAACGTGCTGCTCTTTGCCGGGTTGTTGTTCGCGCTAAAGTTCACCGACCCGGCGGCTATCGTCAAGGCGTTTGAGGGTTTCGCGCTCTTCTGCCTCTTCTCAAGCTCGGTCTACCTCATCAACGACGTGCGCGACCGCGAGCGCGACAGCCTCAACCCCAGGACCAAGAACAGGCCCATTGCGTCGGGTGCGCTCAAGCCGGGCACAGCTATCGCGGCAGTGAGCGTTATCCTGCCCGTTACCTTCGTCCTGTCGTGGCTGCTCAGTCCGTGGTTTGCGCTTGTCGGGGCTATTTACATGGCGAAAGACTTCGGCTATTCCTTCGGCCTTAAGCATGTGGTCATCATTGACGTGTTCCTAATTGCGGCGGGCTTCACGTTGCGCGCGGTGGCGGGCGCGCTCGCAATCGGCGTGTCCATCTCGCAGTGGCTCTACGTGGTGACCACTCTCGGCGCGCTCTTCCTCGCACTGAATAAGCGCAAGCACGAACTGCTACTGCTCGGTGCGGGCGCGGGCAGCCACCGCCGCGTGCTGGACGAATACTCCCCCGCCCTGGTGGAGGAGATGCTGGCTGTTATCACGGCCAGCACTGTCATGTCGTACAGCCTCTACACCTTCACCGCCGACAACCTCCCCAAAGCCTTGCGCGACAACCATCTGATGATGTTGACCATCCCCTTTGTGCTGTACGGCATCTTCCGCTATCTGTACCTTGTGTACCAGAAGAACGAAGGCAGCAGCCCGGAAGAAGTGCTGTTGAGAGACCGGCCCCTTCTCGTGTGCGTGGTGCTGTGGGGACTGACCAGCGCCGCGCTTCTCTACTTCTTCTCCCCAATCAGCGGCCTGGCGCCTCATTAGAAGCTATCTCATAAGCGGAGAGTGGATCGGTTAAAGAACTCGCCGATGTTCGCACTTCACGCGCAACATTTCACCCGGTGTCCTCTACGCATCGTCCATGGTCTATCGGCCATCGTCACTCCGCCACCCGCCGTACGCTCATTTTGGCGGTAGCGAGCAGGGCCAGGCCGGTCAGAGCCAGCGTGATCACGAACAGGACCGTAAAGCCAAGCTCATCGGCCACGATGCCTCCTGCCACAGGGATGAACGTCACCAGGCCGAGCAGCGTGTTGAGGAAGCCGATGTAGGTGGCACGTTGCGCGGGCGGGGCGATGGTGAGCAGCATGTTATTGTTGACGATACGGCCTGAGCCACCAGCGAGGCCGACCAGCACGAATACCACCGCAAAGAGAGTATAGACCACATCCGCAGGCAGCGCCCCACCCAGCAGAGGGATCAGTAGCGCGGCAAGGGGCACAGTTGCCACTGATAACGCCGTCATCCTCATCAGTATGCGGTTGCCTGCCCGATCCGAGAGTGGCCCCCAGATAAAGTTAGACAGGAGCGAGGCGGCGGAGGTCGCGCCCACGTAGAGACCGACGGTTGACGCGGGGGCCTGCAACTGTGTTCGAGCAAACACCACGTAAAAAGGGTCGGAAATGGTGGCTAGTGACAGCAGGACGCGCGCGATCATAAACGAGCGGTAATCACGGTCAACGCCGAACGCCGCCCTGCCGCGCCGCAACGTTTCCAGCACGGTCACGGGGGCTACGGTCACGGTCCCCTCCGGCTCGTGTATCGTGGACCACGCCCACAGGCCGACCCCGACCACCACAGTGGTTATGCTGAACAACACCGCGAAGTTGTAGGGGAAGGTAAGGCCCGTCAGCTTCTCGGAAAGGATGGCCACGATGAAGCCAGAAGAGAGGAGCGCGATCAGCCCGCCCCAAAAGCTACGCAGGCTGAAGAAGGAGCCACGTCTGCGTATGGACACGACCTTGCCCACCATCTCCAGCCAGGGTATTCCCGACACCCCCGCCCCGAAGGCGTAGATGCTGTAGAAGATGAAAAAGACCACCAACAGCGCGCTCGGATAACCCGCCAGGAGAAAAGTAGACAGGGAGAGTATGACCATGCAAATGAGCCTGATTATCCCGGTGCTGCGATACCAGTGCATCACGCGACGCTGGCCCTGCACACGCCCGGCCACCAGAATCTGGGGCAGGAACCACCCGCCTGTGATAATTGCGGGCAGGAGGCCGACCAGCACATTCGGCGCGCCGAGTCGGTTGATGAAGAGGGCCAGCACCAGGCTGGGGGCTATAAGCGCGTCTACCAGCGTGAACATCACGCCGTTGAGGACGCCAAAGCGAAAGTTGCGGCTGGCGTGAAGCGCGGCTTCGGGGGTTAGGCCCTCTACACTCTGGAGACGAGAGCGGCCAATCGCATCGCTTATGATGGGTAGGGTGGGCAGATGTATCTGTCGCCTGACGCGCCTGAGTTGCAGCAGGCTCTTTTGCACGGTGACACGCACCGCAGGTCGCCTGCGAGCGAGGCGGCCTTTGACCAATCGCGGTCCTGCCCGAACACGGCCCTGCCTGCTCGGTCGCATCAGTCGCCCGCTTGGATAGGTTGCATCTCGCCCCAGTTCTTGCCGTACTTGACCTCGACCTTCAACGGCACGCTCAACTGGATCGCGCCTTCCATGATGCGGCACACCATGTCACTCATCGCCTGCAACTCGGAGCGCGGCACCTCAAACAAAAGCTCGTCGTGTACCTGCAACAGCATTTTGCTTTTCATCTGCCGCTCTCGCATCTCGTCCGCAAGCTGGTTCATGGCGATCTTGATTATGTCGGCGGCGGTGCCCTGCACGGGCGCGTTGATCGCCATGCGCTCGGCCTGCTGGCGCAAACCGGTGTTGCGCGAGGTCAGTTCGGGCATGTTGCGCCTTCGTCCCAGCAACGTTGTAACGTAGCCAAGATCGCGCCCCTCCTTGAGGGTCTGGTCCATGAAGTGACGCACGGCGGGATAGCGCGACCAATATAGCTCTATAAACTTGGAGGCTTCCGCCGGAGACAGGCCGCTGTCCCTGGCGAGGCCGTAGCTGCCCATACCGTACAGCACCCCGAAGTTGATCGTCTTAGCCAGCCGCCGCGAGTCGGGGTCGACCTTCTCTAGCGGCACGCCCATGACCTCGGCGGCGGTGGCGGCGTGGATGTCCATGCCCGCCTCGAACGCCTTGATCAGCCGGTCCTCCTGCGCCATGTCTGCCAGCAGGCGAAGCTCTATCTGCGAGTAGTCTGCCGCCAACAAGAGGCTCTCTTCGTCGAAGAGTTTGTGCTGGCTCCAGTTATCGGCTATGAAAGCCTTTCGCACGTCCCTGCCGATTTCGGTGCGGATCGGGATGTTTTGCAGGTTGGGTTGACTGGAGGAGAGGCGTCCGGTGGCGGCCACGCACTGATTGAAAGAGGTATGCACGCGGCCCGTTTCGGCGCGCACCAGCAAAGGCAGCGCGTCAATATAGGTGTTCTTTAGCTTGATAAGCTGGCGGTACTCTACCACCAGGTCCACTATCGGGTGCATACCTTTGAGCGAGTCCAGCACATCGCGGTCGGTGGAGTAGCCGGTCTGCGTGCGCTTGCGCCCCGGCAGTTGTAGCTCCTCGAACAGCACAGAGCCAAGTTGCTGGGTCGAGTTGATATTGAAGGGGTGCTTGGCCTCCTCGTATATCTGCGCCTGCGCCTCCTCCAGCTTCCCGTGTATGTTCGTGGAGAGCTTTTGCAGCCAGGGCACGTCAATCGCCACGCCCGTAAGCTCCATGTCGGCCAGCACGCGCACCAAAGGCATCTCTATGTTGGCGAACAGATCATACAGGCCTGCCTCTTCCAGAAGGAGCGTATAGAGGTTACGCAGGCGCTCGGTCACAGCCACATCGGCACCCGCGTAGGCCGCAGAGGTGTCAATCGGCACGTAGTCCATCGTCTTCTGATTGCGCCCCTTGCCTATCAACTCGGTGATCGGCACCATCTGCACGCCCAGTTCTGTGAAGGCCAGGTCTTTCAGGCCGATGCTCGTCTTGCCGAGCAGGTAAGCGGCGATCATGGTGTCACAGCCAAGCCCCAGCACCGGCATTCCGGCCCGTTCAAGCACCTTGATGTCGTACTTGGTGTTGTGCGCGTCCTTGCAGATCGCTGCGTCGTTGAGGAGTGGACCAAGCACGTCTCGGACTTTGTCCGGCGCAAGCTGAGAGGGGTCGA
>JBBSGN010000263.1:0-4965 GCA_038254085.1 Chloroflexia bacterium
TCGTCCACTTCGGGGATGGGGTATAGGGTCGTGATTGGCCGGCTCTGGACAATGTAGAAGGTATCGTCAGCCAAACACCATTCGATGTCCTGGGGATGGCCGAAATGTGCTTCGATCTTTCTGCCCAGGCGCTCAAGCTGCAAAATCTGTTCATCCCTCAGCGCCTGCCTGTTCTGCCTCTCAGGCTCAATCTCCTGTTCTTTCGTACCGCCATCTTTTAAGGCATAAATAGCCAGCTTCTTGGTGGATGCCTTCTTCTCGATAATCTTCCCGTCACGCACTTTGTAGGTATCAGGATTCACCAGGCCGGAAACCAGGGCCTCGCCAAGTCCGAAGCCGGCATCGATGGATAACATCTTCCTGTTAGAAGTGACGGGATCGGCAGTAAACAAAATCCCTGCCGCCTGTGGGAAGACCATCTTCTGAACAACCACAGCCAGGCGAACTTTACGGTGGTCGAAGCAGTTCTGAAGGCGGTAAGTTACTGCCCTCTCGGTAAATAGCGATGCCCAGCACCTGCTAATATGCTTTAGGATTGCCTCTTTTCCGACAATGTTCAAGTACGTATCCTGCTGGCCTGCAAAGGAGGCCGTCGGTAAGTCCTCTGCGGTTGCGCTGGATCGTACTGCGTAGGCGTCTTTTTCACCGAGCCTTGAGAGAAGGCGGGCGATCTCTTCACTAATGTCTTGGGGGATGACTATCCCCTCGATTGTTCTGCGAAGCTCGGCGCTAACTTCACGGATCTTACCCCGGTCTTCCACCTTTAGAAGCGATAGCTGATGGAGCAGTTCGTTGATCGCCGGCGCTTCCCCAATGATCCTCCTAAAGGCTTCGGTAGAAACACAGAAGCCGTCCGGCACGCGTATTCCCTCGATCTTTGATAGTTCCCCGAGGTTCGCGCCTTTGCCGCCAACAAGCATGAGTTTTGTCTTGTCAACGTCCCGAAAAGCAAGCATAAATGAGCCCATAGTATTACCTCCTTGCGGATATCTCCTGGACGAGGTCCGGGGGCCAGTGATAGTCCGCTCAGTGTAACATGGGTGCCTGCCGAAGAAATCGTACCGTGGACGGTTTTTTGTAGAGGACCGATCGGGTATACTTATATTGTGAGAGAAAGGCAGCTCTTTTCCTCACCACTGCATGCCGATCCGTGATGCTCTTCCTTGTGGGAGAGCATCTTTACATCCAGACGTCCAGCTTGGCGGGGTTCTTCTGAAGAGAGAACGCCTAGTATTACAGTGACACCTACAAGGCTACTCGACTGAATGCTGTGTGGAGACAGCCAAGCTGACCTCTACATCTTGGGCATTTCGGTCGAACTGTCACTGCAATACTAGCGCGCGATCGCTAGATGGTCCTGTTTTCAGTCTCTGTTTTTCAACTTTCGCCAGCCGCCTGCGCGATTGTCGGCAGCAATCTGCTTGAATATGTTGGTGAGCGCGCATGCGTTGATCTACTTGCCCCGGTGGACAGCCACTGTTCGGGCGGTCTTGTTGTTGTGCCCGCCCGTAATTATACCTTCAGCGCGCCTTACGAGGCACCAACCCAACGTTCCTGCATTTTGACGCAATGTAGCAAAGCATTTACAGTGTAATGCGCCCCTGAACTTGGACAACCCCCAAAGTTAGTGCCGAGAGGCACATTGGGGAGTGGTAAGATAAGGATAAGATAGTCCAAGGAGGGAGCACCCCTCATCTTCAGCCAGGAAGAGCAGCGTTCAGCCGAACAGGAGCGCATCGCCGAACTCGAACGTATGCTTGGCCGGCTGACCATGGAGTTGGAAGTGTCAAAAAAAGCCTCCTCCTTGCTCGGATTAGCCCAGAGCACAAACGAGCGGTAGCCATGAGGTTGGCATCTGAGTATCCTATCAGGGTGATTTGCGAGGTGCTGGACTACCCACGCAGCAGCTTCTACTATGAGGGAGCACCGATTGATACCGAGGAGCAGAGGTTGAAGCAGGCGGTGAGCAAGCTGGCCGAGGCGTGGCCTACCTATGGCTACCGGCGCATCACGGCCCAACTGCAACGTGAGGGCCTCCCCGCCAACAGCAAGGGAGTACGGCGGATCATGCATGAACTGGGACTAGCGGCTGGGACTAGCGGCTGGGACTAGCGGCTGGGACTAGCGGCTGGGACTAGCGGCACAGCCGAGCAAGCGCCGAATCCGCACAACCAACAACAACCAACAGCCTGCACGACTTTGCTCGCTATCCGAACCTGGTAGCGGGTCTGGAAGTAACCTACCCGGATCAGGTTTGGGTCGGAGACATCACGTACGTGCACGTGCATAGCGAGTTTATCTACCTGGCAGTGCTCATGGACGTGTTCACCCGCTCGATACGCGGCTGGCATCTGGGCCGGTCACTGGACTGGATGGGGAACTGACTCTGACAGCACTACGGCGGGCGCTACGGACAGGTAAGCCGCACGTTCACCATTCAGACCAGGGGGTACAGTAACAGTACGCAGCCACTGGCTATGTCGAGTTGCTAGGAGCACACGAGGTACGCATCAGCATGGCCGAAGTGGGAGCGGCGTGGCAGAACGGGTATGCGGAGCGATTGATGCGTACAATAAAGGAAGAGGAGGTGCAACTACAAGAATATGAGGACTACCGAGACGCCTACGAGCAGATCGGCAAGTTCCTGGACGATGTCTACATGCGAAAGCGTATCCACTCCTCGCTCGGCTACTTGACGCCCGTCGAGTTTGAGCAGCAATGGCAACAGGGGCCGGGGCAACGCCAACAGAGCCAGCAACTGCAACAGCGACAGGAGTTGGGGCTCTCCATACAGTCAGAAACCGAGGCTACTTACTCTCAACCCTGATTTTTCTGTCCAGATTTAGGGTCGCAGTACACAGACCTATCGCAGTAACTTGATCCGGTTCCTCGTTTCACTCTGGAGTTGGCACTTGGCCACTTCCCCAATTCTGAGGCTTTGCGGTCAGGCTGAACACCCAAGTTGGCGGCTTCCTCGCTCCTGAGTTGCATCTTGACTGGCCAGTGTGTAGACTCGCCGGCACCAGCGGAGCATAAGCAAAGTACCCTCACCTCGTTTTCGCGGAACTTCGCCACCTCTGGTTTGCCCCTTGAAAATCGCGCATCACTTGGACCAAAACAACGCATGAGGGCGTTTGGATAGGGTTATGTACTCCAACAATAGCCCACACTGCAATAATGTGGAATGCAAGGAAGGCCTATTTATCACAGTACCTGGTCTCTCTTTTGATTCATGACCCGGTTCATACGCCATACTATATACCCTCTCATGCATTCTCCTCCCCTGTCCTTAGTCCCAGTCGCTCACCCCTTTGCCGTCTCTACAATAGCCACGCTTGTCTACCTCCATCTTATATTGGTCTAGAGCAGAGATGCAACAAGTGTTGCATCTAACACATATTAGGTGTAGAATAGCCAAAATGCAACAAGTGTTGCACATGAACGGGACGTGCAGAAAGTAAGGAGAAGTAAGCTGGACAACGCACTTGATCGCACGGTAAGGCAAGAATGGCTGCTGTTTTTACCGCAACTTCCCTCATCGCCATCCAGCTTGAGGGTGTTAGTCTGGAGGCGGGTGCGGGCCGAGGGCGCAACCGGCCTCCAGAACGGGGTATGGGTCTTTCCCCGCACCCTTGAGCATGAGCGCACTCTCCGCGATCTACTCACCGAGATAGAAGGGCAGGGTGGTACAGGCGTGTTGTTCCTGGCAACCCCCCTGGACCCGCAGGTGGAAGGCTCTCTTATTGAGCGGTTCCGTGCAGACCGAGACCAGGAGTATACAGAGGTTCTCGGGCGATGCCGCGATTTCCTGGCGGAGATAGATAAAGAGACCAGTGCGGACAATCTCACGTTTGCCGAGCTTGAGGAAAACGAACAGGACCTGCATAAGCTTGAGGTCTGGCTTGGTAAAATTCAGGTGCGAGACAGCTTTGGCGGGCACAAGGCACAAGAGGCAGCAGAGGCTCTGGCTGGCTGCCGTCAGGCGCTGGTAACGTTCGCAAACAGCATCTACGTGCGCGAGGGGCTCGATCCCAAAGAGGGAGAAGAACACGGTTGAGAAAGTTTGGCTTTTATGTGGCGCTGGCGGTAGCGGCTACGATACCCGGGCTGTTCATGCGTCTCACTGGTATGCATGTCACGCCTGTGCTCGACACACTCATATTTGGCGGTGCGCTCCTTGCCGCCGGATTCATGCTCTCCTGGTCCGCCGAAACCGCAGAAGAGCACGTGTCGCAGGGCGTGGCGATGGCAGCACTCGCTCTTGTGACGATACTGCCCGAAGCGGCGGTTGACATGTACTTCAGCTTCCAGGCAGGACAGCACCCCACATCTGATTACGTGCAGTTCGCCGCTGCCAATATGACTGGCTCCAACCGCCTCTTGATAGGCACAGCCTGGCCCTTGATGGCTATTCTCTTCTGGTGGCGCTCCGGCAAGCGAGCCGTAGAGCTGCGGTGGGAGAACTCGGTAGAAATAGCGTACCTTGCACTCGCCAGCATTTACTCATTTGTAATCGTGCTCAAAGGCCGTATCGATCTCATCGACACGATTGTGCTTATAGCCTTGTATGCTACCTACCTGTGGCGGTTAGGCAAGCTGCCGCGTCCTGGGAGCGGGAGCGACGATACGGACGACGATGGCGACGATGAGAACGATCTGGAGGTGGGTCCCGCCGCCGTGCTTGCCACGTTACCCAAGCGAGCGCAGTACACCATGATGGCACTGCTCGCCATCATCGCAGGAGCAGCCATTCTATTTGTGGCTGAGCCGTTCGCCGAGTCGCTGGTGGCTACCGGCACCCAGCTTGGCATAAACAAGTTTCTCCTGATCCAGTGGATTTCCCCGCTCGCGGGTGAAGCCCCCGAAATCATCGAGAAACTCCTTTGAGACCCCTTGCTTTAGCTATGGGGTAGGCGCACAAAAGTTCGCCTTTAGGCCCGTTCTGTGGTATAATATTAGTGGGAA
>JBBSGN010000264.1:0-4965 GCA_038254085.1 Chloroflexia bacterium
CAAGAAGACCGCCTGAGCCTACGAGAACAACCTACTGCAGAGTCGCGAGATGGGCCTCGATCTTCTCGCAAGATCTTCCGCGGTTAAAAGGCAAGCTTAGGCAAGACCGAGGAACCGGAGGGAGTACTGTCAGGCAAGCTTGCTCTAGAGTAAGGATTTTTTCTCCCCATAATACCCCTTTGTCTCTATCACCAATACCCTAATCATTGCACGACAAAGAAGGGAGTAAGCAATCCTGAAGTATTATATAGAAATAGTCTTTAGCTGAAAAACCACTCAAACCCTTCACTCCGGCGTTCTGCTTCCTCTTGACGCTTGAGTTTCTCCTCTTGATCGTGTGCTTCCTGCTCACCCTGGGGTGCATGTTGGCCAAAGAGCCACCAGTAGCCGTCCTGTACATTATTTTGGGGGGTTTGGGGGGTGTTCTTAGAGGGTTTAGTTCTTCTCTTATTAGGGCGCTTGCTGTCCATACGACTCCCATGTCCGGTGGTTGCCAGAAAACAAATCTTGTACAGGTAGCTACTGAATCTGCCCTTGTAGCGGCGCCTTTCAACAAACTCAATCAAGCCATTGTCTCGCAAAAGGTGCAGGTGGCGCTGTACGGTCCGGACAGAACGGTTAAGGGTCTTGGCGAGAGATTCCATCTTCGGCCAGCAGAGACCTGTCTTGTTGTTGGCATGATCTGCCAATGCACAATATGTTGGGATTGCCTCAGTTGGCACTCCAGCGAGCAGCAGATTCTGCACCTTTGGGATTCGGGTAAACCGCTTAACCGCCACAACAACCTGCCTTTCAGGTGTGCGACGGTTCGCTTCGATGATATGATTCATCAAAGCGGCGGGCTCCGGCTAAAGAACGCTCCGCCGCTTTTTCTATTTCTTTGTCAGTGGTGAAGAGTACCTATCTATTGAGCTTGGCGCTAGCCCCCAAGCCAACGGCCGTACCATGGCGGCTGAGGTTGTTCCTCTTGGTACTGCCTGCGAGCCAACCAGATACCCAAAGCTATGGGTACTATTCCGCCCAAGCGTATATAGCGAGGATTGTCTACGAACCAACGGGTGAGCTTGCTAATGCTTTCGGGAGCGAGGAGAGCTACCACCCCCTCCACGATAGTAAGATCCTTCTACTCCTCATTCCATCTTGGCTACCGCTACCGCACCCACCTAGCAACCAAAGCGTCAGTGCCAGTATCCCTACCAGCCTACTAGGTAGTAGACGACTATGGCTGCTAGTCGTAGACATGCCTACTCTCCTCCTTAACGCAGGCTCCTTCACGGCCCGAAGAAGAACCTATACAGCCACGAGCGGCGCTGCATGAATTCTACTCACCTCTCCGAGCACAACAACGCCTATGATGAACCCGGTGGATCCGATCGGTACAGCTACGATGGAGAGGCCGTCTTGCATTCCCTATGTGCCGGTGAAGCCGCAACCGCCTCACACGTCTCTCCAGCAGGCAGCCCACGATCAGGAACGCACCCGATGTATAACAACAAGAGAGCGTAGATGGACACGGTAACGAGTAAGGTGCTCACGATCGCTCCCCTACCCCGCGAACCCGAAGAATCTACGCCACCAGCTCGCACGAGATTGCCCTGCATCGTTGGCCGGTGTCTCGGTGCCAGCCTCGCCCTCCGTGGCCGCCTTGGGGTTGTATCGCGGCTCTGCGGACGCCTCAAGCTCCGGAATACGTTCAGCCATCCGCAAGAGGATCGCGTCCTTGCGCTCAAGCTCGCGCCGCAGGAACCCTATCTGGTCCTGAAGGCTCTCGACCAGCTCTTCTGTCCGGTACCGTACTGGACCGTAACAGGGTCTCGGCAGCCGAGAGTTCTGCATCTGTTGGACATGTCGATCTCCAGCAACGATGTCTGCAGCCGAGGATTTGCAGGAAGAAAACGCGGGGTTCGAGCCGGTTATCTGACAACTAGGAACGACTTCTTGACAGCTAGGGGTTTTCACGGCATTAAAGGAGGAAGGTATCAGATCCTTGGAAGATCTGACGGAGCGGCTTACCAAAGCTATCAAAGATCCTAAAGGACGGCCTCAGAGAATAAACTACGAACTCTTCTCGAAACCCACACCGAGAGGAGTTTTAGCGACGATTAAACATAAGGTACCGCAGGTGCCTTTCATCGTTAAAGGCGTTGAGTACGATCCCGAGGACATCGTGCGGTTCAACGGAAAAGAGTTATTGTTCATCCTCACCTCCCGGTCGGGGTCTCCCGAGATGGTCGTGATCGAGGACAAGAGCGTGTGGTCATCTTTTCTACAGACGCAAATGATAGTAAACCTGGTGACTACGAATTGGGACGCGCTGGAAGGACAGCAGTACGGTGGCTATACTACACACCCGGCGGAGGGGCCGGTGATCATCGTTACGCCGCCACGGCCGGGGCAAGGTTCTAGCGGCGGAGGTAGTAGTCTGACTGCATCGGTCCGTATGTACTCCGATGCGGATCTAAAAGGCAGCATGATCGAGCTAGGACCAGATCGCGTTTACTCAGACTTGACAAGCCAGTATATTTTTTCCCCATTCGACGATTGGAACGATGAGATCTCATCGTTCAGCGGCACCGCTAGCTTCTGCGTATATGGGGAGCACATTCACTTCGATCCGGGATCAAAGCTAGTTTTACAACTCCGTGGGTTGGGACATCACAACCTTGAAGAACTTGGATGGAATGACCGTATATCCTCAGTCTGGAACATGGGTTCTGCCTTTTAGCCCCGGCCCGGTAAGTAGGTGTCGGTGCTAGCTGTCTCTGGGGGCAACGCCATTGCCCGTAATTATCCGGAGGACCCGTAGTTACTGTGGTCACCACTCAAGATACGGCTTCGTTCTATGTAATCCTCGGCATCGATTTCACCTCGGGCAAAACGCTCCCTTAAGATCTCTTCTGCTTGGCTCCATTGCAGTTCAGAACGCTCACGTCCCCTTCCTCTTTGGATAGATAGCATCCTAGGCACACCCCTCGCTGCCAGAACAAGGAGTACAACCACCCGCGATAAGGGAACGAGCATCCACCACCAACCGAGAAAGTGCCCTCCCTCCATCATCTCACCATGGTCGAAGCCCTGCATGATCAAGAAGCCCTGCATGATCAACCATCTCCCTTCCTGTCTATGGTTTCAAGCTCTCCCCAGTCCAGCTCTGTAGTAAGCCTCCTAAGCTGCTGTTATTCCCGATCGGTCTCCTGTGCGAAGGCCTCCGACAAAAAACACCCCTGTGGCAAGAGCTAGATGCCCGAGTATGCTGCACTATTCTGAGAAGACGCTAAGAAAAGAGTAAGAAATCAGGCTTGATAGAAGGCCGGAGCCCATGATAGACCCGGCCCGAACAAACCATAGTTTTGACTCTAGTGCTCTTAGGGATAAACGGTGCTAAATCGAACCTTAGGGAAGGGAGGCGCATGGACGAGAAAACACAGCAGCGGTTGGAACTCCTCATTGGGGCGGGGATAAGTTTTGGCATAAGTCGCCTAGTAGCCGAACGCTTCATAAAAGACCTCGTGCCTGATCAGAGGGGTATCACAGACGACATTACGAGGGCACTCTTAGAGGCAGTGACGGCGGCGGCTTCGGCCATGCTGACCTCGTGGATAGTTCGGCGAGTGGCCAAGGCCCTCGGGTAACAAAAATCACGCCGTTTTTTTAGGCAAGGGCCGGAGCCCCGAAGGACCCCGGCCCTCTTGACTCGCAGTGTGTGCTGGCCAAGAATATGCGAGGCTCAGTGTCCTTTTTAGTTTCTGAAAAAGCGTGCCTTTTCCTATCGTAAACGTGACACCGGGCCTTACTCAAAAAGGGCCGGAGGCCATGATAGCCCAGGCTCGGTAGGTGTTGCTAACCCGCGGCTAGTCTGGGAATTCCCCTGGCGAGAAACTAGTACCAGGCTGCCAGTTCGGGGAGACACTCTTCCAAACCCCCGGGTCCTGAAGGTAACACCAGTAGCCGAGGTTGCCGTAGTAATCGGGGTAATAGTCACAATAGGCCCACGAAGTTACACCGGGTCGGGTGGTCCAGCTAGTCCAACCTACCTCCCCGGCGGCCAACGCGCTCCCCGGCAATAGGCCGATGGTGGCGACCAGCACCACCAGTACGTTCATTAGCTTCTTTAGCTTTGGCACTCTCTCCTATCTATTGCAGACCGGGAGACATGATAGCCCCCCGGCCCGGTTAAAGCTCGGTGGCTCGCCCGGCCAGTCTGGATTGTTCGGCACCCGCGCCGAAGTACACGAAACCCATCGAGAGCGTGACCGAGATGCTGGAGCTGGCGCGGGAGAAGTTCGGGCCGGTATAGGAACCTGTAACGCCCCCGGCCCCACCCGCTCCGAGCGCGCTACGACATCCTTAAGGTGACCCTTTTTCTAGAGTCTAAAATTTGTACGTTTTGGCAGAGAATTCATGGGTTGGACAGGTTCCGTGCATAGTATGCGAGGCTGAAAAGTTAGAAAATTTCGCGCACGTGGAATTGTGTATCCTGCGAATCGCCCGGTAATATATCAGTCTTCACAAATGCTATAGCAGGATAACATATAGGACAACCGAAGAGCGCGTTAAAGCTAGCGAAATTGGCCCTTAGTTCATAGGGGAATGCTGGTACAGCGAGAACGCGTAAAGGCTCTAGGCGATCTCTAAGGCAAAAGATGAACCGCTGAGCGAGGAGGTTCTGGTGGTGGCTAGTGGCGTCGAGTGAGGTAGACAAAATCGAATATCTGTAGAAGCCCTCGGTAAACAAGCCGGGGGCTTTGTGGTTCCCTGTAGACCTAGCAAGTTACCGAGAAGACCACCCATGCCGGAAGCCGAGTGTCCGGGAATAAACTTTCTAGAAACTGTTTGGAAATGCGGGTGGGGCAGGTCGATGACGTACGCTCCTGAGCATGAAAAGGAGCTACGTTACCGATCTGGCCGACGCCGAATGGGAGTGTCTCAGCTCCTACATACCGGCTCCCAACGAGCGAGGACGAC